>NZ_JBHWUU010000015.1:0-120102 GCF_042737375.1 Streptomyces sp. NPDC060000 | reverse complement strand
GGGAACGTTCCGTCGGCGGGCGCCGTCCATACACGGATACCCTTGACAGGTGACCGACGCCCAAGAAACCGCAGCAGCCAGTTCACTGCGAACCACCGGAGGCGCCCCTCCGGACGACGGCGGATCGACTGACTCCGGGGCGCCGACACCTCTACTCGAACCGCGCGAGGGCATTCCCCCCGTGATCGCCGACGAGGCCTCCCTCGCCGAGGTGATCGCCGCCTTCGCGGCCGGTTCCGGCCCCGTCGCCGTCGACGCCGAGCGCGCCTCCGGCTACCGCTACGGACAGCGCGCCTATCTGGTGCAGCTGCGTCGCGAGGGCGCCGGCAGCGCGCTGATCGACCCGGTGGGCTGCCCCGACCTCTCCGGGCTCGGCGAGGCGCTGTCCGGCGTGGAGTGGGTGCTGCACGCGGCCACCCAGGACCTGCCGTGTCTGCGGGAGATAGGCATGGTGCCGACGCGGCTGTTCGACACCGAGCTGGCCGGACGGCTCGCCGGATTCCCGCGGGTCGGCCTCGGCGCGATGGTCGAGGGAGTACTGGGCTTCGTCCTCGAGAAGGGCCACTCCGCGGTGGACTGGTCCACCCGGCCGCTGCCCGAGCCGTGGCTGCGGTACGCGGCTCTCGACGTCGAGCTCCTGGTCGACCTGCGCGACGCGCTGGAGAAGGAGCTGGACCGGCAGGGCAAGCTGGAGTGGGCCCGCCAGGAGTTCGACGCGATCGCGTCCGCCCCGCCGCCCGAGCCCCGCAAGGACCCGTGGCGTCGCACGTCCGGCATGCACAAGGTGCGCAGGCGGCGGCAGCTGGGCGTGGTGCGGGAGCTGTGGCAGACGCGGGACCGGATCGCGCAGCGCCGGGACGTGTCGCCGGGCAAGGTGCTGTCGGACGCGGCCATCGTGGAGGCGGCGCTGTCCCTTCCGGTGAACGTGCAGGCGCTGACGGCGCTGAACGGGTTCGGGCACCGGATGGGCCGACGGCAGCTGGAGCAGTGGCAGGCGGCGGTCGACCGGGCGAAGGCGTTCAGCGAGTCGCAGCTGCCGCAGCCGGGGCAGACCGTGGCCGGGCCGCCGCCCCCCCGGGCCTGGGCCGACAAGGACCCCGCGGCCGCGGCACGACTGTCCGCGGCGCGGGCCGCCGTCTCCGCGCTGGCCGAGGAGCTGAACATGCCCCAGGAGAACCTGATCGCCCCGGACGCGGTGCGGCGGGTCTGCTGGGAGCCTCCGGCAGCCGACGCGGACGCGGTGGCCGGTGCGCTCACGGCGTACGGGGCGCGGCCGTGGCAGGTGGAGCAGGTCACGCCGGTGCTGGTCGCGGCGCTGGCCGGCGCGGTTTCCTGACCGCCGGGAACCCGTCCGGAGCAAGGCACGCGAACGATCACCTGGTCGCTCCCCTCATGAATCCGTTGTAGATGTATTTCTGGAGGGCCAGGAAGACGATCAGTGTCGGCAGGATGACCAGCACCGCTCCTGCCGAGATCGTTTCCCAGTGGGCCGCGTAGGGGCCCTTGAAGCGGAACAGGGACGTCGAGATCACGCCAAGATCTTGTGAGGGCATGTAGAGGAAGGGGATGTAGAAGTCGTTGTAGACGGCGATCCCCTTCACGATCACGACCGTCGCGATCGCCGGTTTCAGCAGCGGAAAGATGATCTTCCGGTAGATCGTGAACGCGTTGGCGCCGTCGAGGCGGGCGGCCTCGTCCAGCGAGATCGGGATCGAGCGCACGAACTGCAGGAAGATGTAGATCGAGACGATGTCCGTGCCCGTGTAGAGGGCGATCGGGGCCCAGCGGGTGTCGAACATGCCGAGGCTGTGGACGATCTGGAAGGTGGCCACCTGGGTGGTCACCCCGGGGACCAGCGCGGCGACTAGGAACAGGGCGATCACCGGTTTCCTGAATCGGAAGGTGAACCGGTCGATCGCGTACGCGGTCATCGAGCCGATGAGCACGGTCCCGCCGACGGAGACGACGAGAATGAAGGCGGTGTTGCCGAACGCCGTGAGCATCCCGCCGTCCCGGAACGCCGTCACATAGTTGTGGAAGTTGAACGGGTCGTCCGGCGGTGTGAGCGCCCCGCTCCCGTTCGCCGTCTCGTTCTCGGTCTTCAGCGAGGTCAGCAGGACGACGCCCAGCGGGAGCAGGACGACCAGCGTCGCGGCGATCAGCGACAGGTACACGAGGGCGCGGGCCACGGCACGGCGTGTCATACGAGGTCCACCCTGTCGTCGGGGACGAGGCGTCGCTGTACCCAGGTCACCAGCAGGACGATCAGCAGCAGTACGACCGCCGCCGCCGAGGCGAGTCCCGTCTTGTTGAACTGGAAGGCCAGCTTCACCGTCTGGATCACGAAGGTCTTGGTGCCGGTCGCCCCGCCGGTCATGACGTACGGGATCTCGAAGGCCGAGAGGGAACCGGAGACGGACAGGATCACCGTCAGGGTCAGTACCGGTCTGATGCCGGGCAGGATGATGTAGCGGAACTGGTGCCATCGGCCGGCGCCGTCCAGCTCTGCCGCCTCGTACAGCTCCCCCGGGATGGACTGGATCGCCCCGAGGAACAGGACGAAGTTCATGCCCAGGTAGCGCCAGACCGAGACGCCGGCCAGGGACACGTTCGCCGAGACCGGGGTGCCGAGCCACGCGTGGTCGGTGTGGTAGCCGAAGAGGCCGAGGACCGTGTCGAAGGTCCCGCCGTCCTGGAAGAAGTAGAGGAAGACGAAACCGATCGCCACTCCGTTGACCAGGGACGGAAAGAAGAGCACGCCCTTGAAGAAGTTCCGGAAACGGATGTCGAAACTGAGGATCGTCGCGAAGTACAGCGCGGCGACGATCTGGACCACCGAGGCGGCCAGGTAGTAGCCGCTGACCCAGAACACCTGGAAGAGATCCTCCCTGGTGAAGATCTCCGTGTAGTTCTCGGCGCCCGTGTAGTGCAGTTCGGGGCTCACGCCGTCCCAGTCGGTGAAGCTGTAGGCGACCATGTTGGCGATCGGCGCGTAGGTGAACGTGATCAGCAGGGTGAGCGGGGCGAGCAGGAACAGCCACGGGGTGAGCAGCCGCCAGGCGCGTGCCCGGCGCGGGGCCGGTGCGGGAGCGGCGCGCCTCGGCACCGGTGTCACCGTTCCGGAGGCTTCCTTCCCGGCGCGGGGCGACGGGGGGTGGGTGTGCGCGTGCGCCATCAGTCGCCCACGTTCGCTTGCGTCTCGGTCCACTTCTTGCCGAGGTCGCCGAGGAAGTCGTCCAGGCTGCCCTTCTTGGCGCCCCGTGCGAGATCGACCAGGTCCTGGCGGTACTCGGGCTTGTAGATGCCGACTTCGGACTCGTTGTCGATCAGTTTGACCTTGGCGCCCGCGGAGTCGTCCAGCTCGATGAGCTTGACGCCCGCCTCCTCGTAGGGCTTCAGCACCTCGGGCATGGCCGCGTCCTTGAGCGGGGAGATGGCCAGGTTGTCCTTGTCGTAGCCGGACTTGTCGGTGAACCAGTCGATCCAGGCGCGGGCCGCCTCCTTGTGCGGGGAGTGGACGTTCACGGCCTGGTTGTAGTCGGGGCCGACGGTCGCGCAGAACGTGCCGTTCGTCCGGGCGGGGAACGGCATGAAACCGATGTCGTCCGGGTTCACGCCCGCCTTCTTCGCGGCGTCCTGGAACTGGATGATCGCCCAGGTTCCGAGCCACTGCGTGGCGATCTCCCCCTTGGCCGTCCGGGGCTTGGACTCCTCCCAGTTGCTGGTCGTCGGGTCCTTCTCGGCCAGGCCCTGCTTGACGATGTCGTACAGCAGGGTGTCCCCGACCCGCAGGTCGGAGCCCTGGGCCCACGGGTCCTCCGCGGCGAGCTTCGTGGTCGCCCGCGGGTCGCAGTGGACCGCGCCGTCGACGTACGTCCACGAGGTGAGCGGCCACTGCGCGGCGAAGTTGGTGTAGTAGGGGACCGCGTCGGTCTTCGCCTTGATCGCCTTCAGATCCGTGAGGAACTCGGCCGGGGTGGTGGGCCATTCGGTGACCCCCGCCTCCTTCCAGACCCGCTTGTTGTAGACGAAGCCGGGCATCACCCCGACCGGGCTCTGGCCGTAGACCTTGCCGTCGACGGTGGTGAAGTCGGTGAACCGGTACTTCTTGCCGCGTTCGGCGGCGGTGCCGAGGGAGGCGAAGAACTTCGGGTAGTCGTCCTTCTTGATGACCGCGGGGATCAGCAGGACGTCGCCGTAGTCGTCCGTGTTCATCCGGATCTTGATCTCGGCCTCGTAGTCGGTGAGGGCCTGGAACTCCACCTTGACCTTGGGATAGGTCTTGTTGAACTCGGCGGCGTACTTCTTCATCGTGCCGTCCTGCACGAGGTCGGTGCGCACGGTGAGGACCGTGATGGTGCCGCCGACCTTCGACGGGTCGGCGGGCGCCTTGGCGTCCGCGCCCTTCGCGCTGCCTCCGGTGCCGGTGCAGCCCGGGAGCAGCAGGGCGGCTCCCGCGACCGTGGCGAGGACCAGGACTGTACGGCGGTTCATGTGCATCACTTCCGTTCTCGGGACGTTCTCGGGACGGACGAGCACGTGCGGTGTGGCCGAGCACAAGCGGGTGGGTCGAACACGTGCGGGGTGGTCGAGCACGAGTGGGTTGGCTGATTCGGCACTCTGGCAGCGCTTTCCTCAACCGGTAAAGTCCGATTCCCGCCAACGATGAACAAGTGGCGCTCAGTTGTGGGCTTTACCGGTTTAGGGAGTGCGCATGCTGGAGGCCTCACCGCTCGACGACGGATGGAATCTGCGGCACGAGGGCACGCCGCTCCCGGCCCGGGTGCCGGGCTGTGTGCACACCGATCTGCTCGCCGCCGGGGTGATCCCGGACCCGTTCCTCGGTCTGGGTGAGCGGGAGGTCGCGTGGGTGGGGCGGCGCGAGTGGACGTACGAGAGGGAGCTGCCGGCCGTGCGGTCCGGGCACGAGCAGACCGACCTGGTCTTCGACGGGCTCGACACGGTCGCGGAGATCACGCTGAACGGCCGACTCCTCGGCCGGGTGCGGAACATGCACCGCTCGTACCGCTTCGACGTGACGGGGCTCGACGGGCCGCTGGCCGTCCGGTTCGTCTCCGCGTACGCCGAGGCGGAGGCCGTACGGGGGAAGGTCGGCGACCGCCCGGCCGCCTACACCGAGCCGTACCAGTACCTGCGCAAGATGGCGTGCTCGTTCGGCTGGGACTGGGGGCCCACCCTGGTGACGGCCGGGATCTGGCGGCCGGTGCGGGTGGAGCGCTGGTCGACGGCGCGGCTGGCCCGGGTGCGCCCGCTGGTGACCGTCGAACAGGGCATCGGAGTAGTTGAGTTGCGGGTGGACGTGGAGCGCACCCGGGTGGAGGCCGGACTCACGCTGGAGGCCCGGGTGGGGGGGCGCTCGGCGCGCGCCGAGGTGACGGGCACCAGCGCCACCGTGCGGGTCGAGGTGCCGGACGCGGAGCTCTGGTGGCCGCGCGGGTACGGTGAACAGGCTCTGTACGACGTCGAGTTGACGTTGCACCACGGCAGCGCGCCGCTCGACGTCTGGCGGCGGCGCGTCGGCTTCCGCAGCGTCGGGCTGGATACCTCCGCCGACGCCCACGGGACCGGGTTCACCCTCGTCGTCAACGGGGAGCGGCTCTTCGTGCGGGGCGTCAACTGGATCCCGGACGACGTGTTTCCGTCCCGGGTGACCCGGGCGCGCTACCGCGAGCGGCTGGGGCAGGCGGCCGGCGCCGGGGTCGACCTGGTCCGGGTCTGGGGCGGCGGTATCTACGAGAGCGAGGACTTCTACGACGCCTGCGACGAGCTGGGCCTGCTGGTGTGGCAGGACTTCCCGTTCGCGTGCGCGGCCTACCCCGAGGAGCAGCCGCTGCGCGGCGAGGTGGAGGCGGAGGCCCGCGAGAACGTCGTACGGCTGATGCCGCATCCGTCGCTCGTGCTGTGGAACGGCAACAACGAGAACCTGTGGGGGTTCAGGGACTGGGGGTGGGAGGAGCGGCTGGACGGGGACTCCTGGGGTGAGGGCTACTACCTCGGTGTACTCCCGCGTGTCGTGGGCGAGTTGGATCCGACGCGGCCCTACACGCCGGGGAGTCCCTGGTCGGGGTCGTGGGAGCACCATCCCAACGACCCGGCACACGGGACGCACCACTCCTGGGAGGTGTGGAACCGGCAGGACTACGCCGACTACCGGAGCGAGGTGCCGCGCTTCGTGGCCGAGTTCGGCTGGCAGGCCCCGCCCGCCCACGCCACTCTGCGGCGGGCGCTGCCGGGTGAGGCGCTCGCGGCGGACTCCCCCGGCATGCTGCACCACCAGAAGGCCGAGGACGGCAACGGCAAGCTGGCCCGCGGGCTCGCCCGCCACTTCGCCGTGCCGGAAGGCGACTTCGACCGGTGGCACTACCTCACGCAGGTCAACCAGGCGCGGGCCGTGGCGACCGGGATCGAGCACTGGCGGTCGCGCTGGCCGGTCTGCGCGGGCACGATCGTCTGGCAGCTCAACGACTGCTGGCCGGTGACGTCCTGGGCGGCGATCGACGGGGACGGGAGGGAGAAGCCGCTGTACCACGAGCTGCGGCGGCTGTACGCGGATCGGCTGCTGACCCTGCAAGTGCGGTACGAGGGACTGGCGTTGGCCGCCGTCAACCAGTCGGGCGAGCCGTGGGCGGCCACGGTGTCGTTGCGGCGGGTGTCCGTTGAGGGGGGAGTGATCGGTGCGGCGGACGTGGAACTCACGGTCGGTGCACGGGCGGTCGGCGAGATGCGGGTGCCGGCCGAGCTGGAGCCGGCCGGGGCGAAGGAGTTCCTGGTGGCCGACACAGTGGCCGGCGCAGGGGGGTCCCTCCGCTCGACCGGGAGCGGGACCGGGAGCGGGAGAGGGGAAGGGCTGCGGGCCGTGCACTTCCCGGTGGCCGACCGCGACATCCCCTATCCGCGGCCGCGGTTCGAGGTGACCGTGGCACCGGGGGGCGTCACCGTCACGGCCCACACCCTCGTACGGGATCTGCTGCTCCAGGCCGACCGGCTGGGGCCGCACGCGCGGGCCGACCGGGGCCTTGTGACCTTGCTGCCCGGGGAGCGGGTGACCATCGGGGTCGAGGGCTGGGAGACTCCGGATGCCGCCGCCGCCCGGGCCGCGCTGTACTGCCAGGAGCCCGCTCGATGACAGCGTCCCCGTCGCCTCGCGTCACCATCAAGGACGTCGCGGCGCGTGCCGGCGTCTCCAAGGGTGCCGTGTCGCTCGCCTTCAACCGCAAGCCGGGTCTGGCGGAGGCGACCCGGGACCGGATCTTCGCGGCGGCGCGGGAGCTGGGCTGGGAACCGAACCTCACGGCACGCTCGCTGTCGAGCTCGCGGGTGGACGTGGTGGGGCTCGCGATCTGCCGGCCGGCCCGGATGCTGGGTCTTGAGCCGTTCTACATGGAGTTCGTCTCCGGGGTGGAGAGTGTGCTGACCGAGCACTCCTGTTCGCTGCTGCTGAGGCTGGTGCGCACCGTGGAGGAGGAGGCCGGGCTCCTGGAGTCGTGGTGGCGCGGGCGACAGATCGGCGGGTCGATCCTGGTCGACTTCCGGGCCGACGATCCCCGGGTGGCGGCGGCCGAGCGGCTCGGGATGCCGGTGGTCGCGGTGGGGCACCCCTCGCTGACCGGGAGCCTGACGTCGGTGTGGACCGACGACGCGACGGCGGTGACGGAGGCGGTCCGCTATCTGGCGGCCCTCGGGCACCGCCGGATCGCGCGGGTGGGCGGCGCGGCCGCACTCGGGCACACGGTGATGCGGACCGCGGCCTTCGACGCGGCGGCGCGGACCCTGGGGCTGGCGGGAGCCTGGCAGGTCGCCACGGACTACTCCGGGGAGGCGGGGGCGCGGGCGACCCGGTCGATGCTGACCGCCGCTCCGCCGGACCGGCCCACGGCGATCGTCTACGACAACGACATCATGGCGGTGGCCGGGCTGGCCGTGGCGGCCGAGATGGGGCTCGGGGTGCCCGCCGACGTCTCCCTCCTCGCCTGGGACGACTCCCAGCTGTGCCGGCTCACCCATCCGACGCTCTCCGCGATGAGCCATGACGTGCACGGATTCGGCGCGGAGGCGGCGCGGACGCTGTTCGGCGTGATCACCGGGCCGGGTTCCGGATCGCATCCGGTGCCGACGCCCGTACTGACCCCACGCGGCTCCACGGCACCGCCCCGCGGCTGAGTGCGAGGGTGAGTTCGGACGCGTCCCGGGTGTGACGTTCGCCGCTTGGCCCCCCGGGACTGGGCAGCTACGTTACCGATAAGTAGCATGGGTCCTGAGCGCGCGCTCAGTGTTTGCGTGTCGCAGCAGTGCCATCCCGCACCTGGAGGAGAGCCATCGTGCCTCGTACCGTCAGGGACGTCGTCTTCGTCGACGGCGTCCGTACCCCGTTCGGCAAGGCGGGCCCGAAGGGCATCTACCACGAGACCCGGGCCGACGACCTCGTGGTGAAGGCGATCCGGGAGCTGCTGCGCCGCAACCCCGGCCTCGACCCGAAGAAGATCGACGAGGTCGCCATCGCCGCGACCACGCAGATCGGCGACCAGGGCCTGACCATCGGCCGCACCGCCGGCATCCTGGCCGGTCTGCCGACCTCCGTGCCCGGTTACTCCATCGACCGCATGTGCGCGGGCGCCCTGACGGCCGTCACCGCGGTCGCCGGCTCCGTGGCCTTCGGCGCCTACGACATCGCCGTCGCCGGCGGTGTCGAGCACATGGGCCGCCACCCGATGGGCGAGGGCGTGGACCCCAACCCGCGGTTCGTCAGCGAGAAGCTGGTCGACGAGTCCGCCCTGTTCATGGGCATGACCGCCGAGAACCTGCACGACCGCTACCCCACCATCACCAAGCAGCGCGCCGACGAGTACGCCGTGCGCTCGCAGGAGAAGGCCGCCAAGGCGTACGCCAACGGCAAGATCCAGGCCGACCTGGTGCCGGTGTCGGTCCGCCGCACCAACCCGGACGCCGGTGAGACGGGCTGGGGCCTGGTCACCGCCGACGAGCCGATGCGCCCGGGGACGACGCTGGAGAACCTCTCCGGCCTGAAGACCCCGTTCCGTGTCCACGGCCGGGTAACCGCCGGTAACGCGGCCGGTCTGAACGACGGCGCGACCGCTTCCCTCATCGCGTCCGAGGACTTCGCCCGCGAGAACGGCCTGCCGGTCAAGATGCGCCTCGTCGCGTACTCCTTCGCGGGTGTCGAGCCGGAGGTCATGGGCTACGGCCCGATCCCGGCCACGGAGAAGGCGCTGGCCCAGGCGGGCCTGTCCATCTCCGACATCGGTCTCTTCGAGATCAACGAGGCCTTCGCCGTCCAGGTCCTGGCCTTCCTCGAGCACTACGGCATCGCGGACGACGACGAGCGCGTCAACCAGTACGGCGGCGCGATCGCCTTCGGTCACCCGCTCGCCTCCTCCGGCGTCCGTCTGATGACGCAGCTGGCCCGCCAGTTCGAGGAGCAGCCGGGCGTCCGCTACGGCCTGACCACCATGTGCGTCGGCTTCGGCATGGGCGCGACCGTCATCTGGGAGAACCCGCACTTCGAGTCCGCCGGAGGCGACAAGTGAGCACCACCGAACTCCTGAAGGGCGCGGCCGAGCTGTTCCCGGACGAGGTCGTCACCCAGGCGCACGTCCGTCACCTGGACCTGCCGTTCAACGCGGGGCGCTTCGCCCTGATCACGCTGGACAACGGTTTCGACCACACCAAGCCGACCACCTTCGGACCGCAGTCCCTCGCGAACCTCGACAGCGCGATCGACCAGGTCGAGAAGGAGGCCGCGGCCGGCGAGATCGTCGGTGCCGGCGTCACGGGCAAGCCGTTCATCTTCGCCGTCGGCGCGGACCTGAAGGGCGTCGAGCTCCTCAAGGAGCACAAGGACGCGCTCGCCATCGGCAAGGGCGGCCACGAGGTCTTCAAGCGCCTGTCGGGCCTCGCGGTCCCGACCTTCGCCTACTACAACGGCGCGGCGATGGGCGGTGGCGTCGAGGTCGGTCTGCACTGCAGGTACCGCACGGTGTCCGCGGCGCTGCCGGCCTTCTCGCTGCCCGAGGTCTTCCTCGGTCTGGTCCCCGGCTGGGGCGGCTGCACACTGCTGCCGAACCTGATCGGCGCGGACAAGGCCGTCTCGGTGATCATCGAGAACTCGCTCAACCAGAACAAGCAGCTCAAGGGCGTGCAGGTCTACGAGCTGGGCATCGCCGACGCCCTGTTCGAGGGCGCGGACTTCCTGGAGCAGTCGCTGCTCTGGACGGCGTCCGTCCTCAAGGGCGAGATCGTCGTCGACCGCCCGGTGATCGACCGCGGTGAGGCCTGGGACCAGGCCGTCGCGCGCGGCCGGTTCGTGGCGGACAGCAAGGTGCACGGCGCGGCCCCGGCCGCCTACCGCGCCCTCGACATCATCGCCGCCGCCAAGAACGGCGACCTCCAGCAGGGCTACGACGCCGAGGACGTGGCGCTCGCCGACCTGATCATGGGTGGCGAACTGCGCTCCGGCATCTACGCGTTCAACCTGGTGCAGAAGCGCGGCAAGCGGCCGGCCGGCGCACCGGACAAGTCCCTGGCGCGTCCGGTCACCAAGGTCGGCGTCGTGGGCGCGGGCCTGATGGCCTCGCAGCTCGCCCTGCTGTTCCTGCGCCGCCTCGAGGTGCCGGTCGTGCTGACCGACATCGACCAGGAGCGCGTCGACAAGGGTGTGGGCTACGTCCACGCCGAGATCGAGAAGCTGCTCGGCAAGGGCCGTATCAACCAGGACAAGGCCAACCGCCTCAAGGCGCTGGTGTCCGGTGTGCTGGACAAGGCCGAGGGCTTCGCCGACGCGGACTTCATCATCGAGGCCGTGTTCGAGGAGATCGGCGTCAAGCAGCAGGTGTTCGCGGAGGTCGAGGCGGTCGCCCCGGCGCACGCGATCCTCGCCACCAACACCTCCTCGCTGTCGGTCTCCGAGATGGCGTCGAAGCTGAAGAACCCCGAGCGGGTCGTGGGCTTCCACTTCTTCAACCCGGTCGCGATCCTGCCGCTCCTGGAGATCGTGCGCGGCGAGCGGACCGACGACGCCTCGCTGGCCACGGCGTTCGCCGTCGCCAAGAAGCTGAAGAAGACGGCGGTTCTGGTGAAGGACGCTCCGGCGTTCGTCGTGAACCGCATCCTCACCCGTTTCATGGGCGAGGTGCAGAACGTCATCGACGAGGGCACCCCGGTCGAGGTGGCGGAGAAGGCGGTGGAGCCGCTCGGCCTGCCGATGTCCCCGCTGGTCCTCCTCGAGCTGGTCGGCCCCGCGATCGGTCTGCACGTCTCGGAGACCCTCAACCGGGCCTTCCCGGACCGCTTCACGGTCTCCCCGAACCTCGCGGCCGTCGTCAAGGCGGGCAAGCGCGGTTTCTACGTGTACGACAGCGGCAAGCCGGAGCTGGACCCCGAGGTCTCCGCGCTCCTGAAGCAGGGCGACAACGTCCTGACCGAGGAGCAGGTGCGGGCGCGCGTCCTGGACGCGGTGGCGCAGGAGATCGGGCTCATGCTCGACGAGGGTGTCGTCGCCGAGGCGCAGGACATCGACCTCTGCCTGATCACGGGCGCCGGCTGGCCCTTCCACCTGGGCGGCATCACGCCGTACCTGGACCGCGAGGGTGTCTCCGAGCGCGTGAACGGCAAGAAGTTCCTGGCGCCCGGCGTCGCCTCGGTGCCTGCGTAACCGTCGTGACCGTCCTGTGCCGCAGGACGTGAAGAGGGCCTCCGCCACGTGCGGAGGCCCTCTTTTCATGCGCCGACGGCGTCCGTTCGGCCTCGGCGGACTCTGCGCCGCGGCGCACGCCGACCGACGGAGACGCGGCCGGGGAAGACGCGGCCGACGGAGACGCAACTGACGGTCAGGTCGGCTGCGGTGACGCGGAGACCGCGGTCAGACGGTGCGCCAGGCCGTCAGGGCCAGGCCGGGCTCGTCCTTGCGGCGGGTGAGCCGGAGGTGGCCGGTCGACCGGGGACAGGGCCGCCGCGACCACCCGGTTCTCGTGGTCCTCGGCGAGCGCCACCACGGCGTCGGCCGGCAGTTGCGGTCCCGACTCGGACCACCAGGCACCGGCCGACTCCCGTTCCGTCGGGTACGCGGCGAAGGCCACGCGACCGCTCGTGGAGCGCTGGGCGAGCAACGTGCAGTCGTGACCGTCGAGTTCGGTGCGGATCGCCGCGACCGGGCCGGGTCCGGCGGCGGCGAGCACGCGGTGGGGCTCGCCGCCGGGACGCCACGCGCACACGTCACCGGATGCGTCGGTGTAGAAGAGGGTGGTGTGCTCCGGGGAGGTGGCCAGCGCCCGCAGGGTGTTGGGCCGGACCGGTGTGTTCAGGGGCTCCTGGAGCACCGGCTGGGCGCCCGGCGCCTCCTGGCGCCAGTGCAGGATCCCACCGGACACGGCCGCGTACGCCTGGACGAGGCCGGATTCCCCCGTCACCGCGACCGGCGGCCCCTCGACGCCCTGTCCCTTCAGGTCGCGCCACGGATCCCAGCCGCCCTTCTCCTTCTGGGCGACCATGCACAGTCCCGTGCCGATGTTGCGGGCGAAGACGTGCGCGCGCCCCTGGGCGTCCACGGCGACGGCGGGCGTGCCCGTGCGGTCGCCCTTCTTGTTGGGATGGCCGATGGGCGCCCAGTCCAGGGCGGCGAGCAGCAGCCGGAAGTGCGTGCAGTGCACCAGGGCCGCCTCCCCCTTGCCCGTGGGCCGCCAGGAGGCCAGATGGGCGTAGCCGTCGGCGCCCTGTCCGACAGCCACGGCCGGGTACACCTTCTGGTCCCCGCCCACCTTGCGCGGGGCGCCCCAGGAGCCGCCCGGGATGTGTTCCGCCCGGCACAGGACGGCGTCGTCCGACATCAGATAGACACCGAGCCGCCCGTCGCGGCCGCGTATGAGCCAGTCGCCGTTCACCCGATCACTTTATGACGGCCCCCCTCGGCGCCCGCGCGAGGGTCATGCCCGCAGGGCCGGCCGTGCGACCCTGGGCCCATGGACGACACTCCCGCGCTGCTCGTGATCGTCGACGCCGCGAACGTCGTCGGGTCGGTGCCCGACGGCTGGTGGCGGGACCGGCGCGGGGCCGCGGAGCGACT
The DNA here is from genome assembly GCF_042737375.1 of Streptomyces sp. NPDC060000. Taxonomy (NCBI): domain Bacteria; kingdom Bacillati; phylum Actinomycetota; class Actinomycetes; order Kitasatosporales; family Streptomycetaceae; genus Streptomyces; species Streptomyces sp. NPDC060000. Next base: position 107,006 of record NZ_JBHWUU010000015.1, on the reverse strand, counting down.
GCGTGACCGGCTGGCGGTGGACGGGCTGCGGGGGCACGAGGGGCCCGAGGAGATCGTCCTCGTCGTGGAGGGCTCGGCCCGCGGGGTGGAGCCGGTGCCCGGGGTACGGGTGGAGGCGGCGCCAGGCAGCGGGGACGATCGCATCGTCGAGCTGGTCGCCGGGTCCGCGGGGCGCCCCCGTCTGGTCGTGACGGCCGACCGCGAGCTGCGCCGCCGGGTGACGGAGCTGGGAGCGGACGTGACGGGCCCGCGCTCGGTACGGGGCTGAAGCGGTACGGGGCTGAAGCGGTACGACGCCGGAGCCGGTCGCCGTGCTCCGTGCGGGGCGCGGGACCGGCTCAGGAGCCGCCTGGCCGGGTCGTCGCGCCCCGGCTTGCGGGACTGGACGGGACTAGACGGCGGACGTCTCCTCGTGGCGTGCGAGACGGCTGTGGGAGCGGCCGTAGAGGAAGTACACGACGAACCCGATGACCATCCAGATGCCGAACCGCAGCCAGGTCTCGGCAGGCAGGTTGAGCATCAGCCACAGCGAGGCCAGCACTGACACGATCGGCAGGAACGGCACCCACGGGGTGCGGAAGGACCGGGGCAGGTCGGGGCGCGACCTGCGCAGGAGGACCACGCCGATCGCGACGACGATGAAGGCGAACAGGGTGCCGATGTTCACCAGCTCGGCGAGCTCGCTGAGGCTGGTGAAGCCGGCCAGGATCGCGATCAGCACGCCGAGCAGGATGGTCGGCCGGTGCGGGGTCTTGAAGCGCGGGTGGACGTGGGAGAAGAAGCGCGGCAGCAGTCCGTCCCGGCTCATGGCGAAGAAGACCCGGGTCTGGCCGAGGAGCAGGATCATGCAGACGGTCGTCAGGCCTACGGCGGCACCGAAGCTGATGAAGCCCGCGAACCAGGGGTGTCCGGTGGCCTTGAAGGCGTCGGCGAGCGGGGCGCTGACCGACAGTTTGGTGTAGTGCTGCATCCCGGTGACGACGATCGACACGGCGACGTACAGGACCGTGCAGATGATCAGTGAGCCGATGATGCCGCGGGGCATGTCGCGCTGCGGGTTCTTGGTCTCCTCGGCGGCGGTGGCGACGACGTCGAAGCCGATGAAGGCGAAGAAGACGACGGAGGCGGCGGTGAAGATGCCCATCACGCCGAAGTTGGACGGCGCCCAGCCGAAGATCAGCTGGATCAGCGGGGCCTTGAGGCCGCCGCCCGCGTCGACGGGTTGCGCCTTCGGGACGAAGGGGTGGTAGTTGTCGCCGTGGATGAAGAAGGCGCCCGCGATGATCACGGTGAGGACGACGGTCACCTTGATGGCGACCACGACGGTGGTGACCCGCGCGGAGAGCTTCGTGCCGACCACGAGGATGGCGGTCAGCACCAGGACGAGGGCGGCGGCGAGGATGTCGAAGCCGAAGCCGTCGACTCCCTCCCGGCCGCTGAGCGCCGCCGGCAGGTGCCAGCCCGCGTTGTCGAGCAGCGAGGCGATGTATCCGGACCAGCCGACGGCCACCACCGCCGTGCCGAGCGCGAACTCCAGGACCAGGTCCCAGCCGATGATCCAGGCGGGGAGTTCTCCGAGGGAGGCGTACGAGAAGGTGTAGGCCGACCCGGCCACCGGCACGGTGGAGGCGAACTCGGCGTAGCAGAGCGCGGCGAGCGCGCAGACGACCCCGGCCACCACGAAGGCCAGGGCGACGGCGGGGCCGGCGTTGTTCTTGGCGACCGTGCCGGTGAGGACGAAGATGCCGGTGCCGATGATGACGCCGACGCCGAAGACGGTGAGGTCCAGCGCGGACAGGGATTTCCTGAGCGCGTGCTCGGGTTCCTCGGTATCGAGGATGGACTGCTCGACCTTCTTCGTCCGGAAGAGGGTGCTGCTCACGGGTTACCTCCCACGCTGCGTCGTCCTCGACATGATCGAGAGGGGGCAGAGACCGTATGCCCCGACGCGGGCCGGTTAACGCGAATGGACCGGTTTCACCACTCTTCACAGTGGTGGAACCGGCCCATTCGGGCGCTTCGGCTTGCCCGGTGCGGCGTCAGTCGCGGGCGGACTCCACGGAGTCGACCTCGGCCGAGCTGCCGTACTTGCCGTCGAGCTTGGAGACCAGGCCGGTGACCTGGCGGGCGATGTCGGGGGCGGTGAGCCCGATCTCGGCCATGACCTCGGCGCGGGAGGCGTGGTCGAGGAAGCGGGGCGGGATGCCGAAGTCGCGCAGCGGGACGTCGACGCCCGCGTCGCGCAGTGCCTGGGCGATCGCCGATCCGACGCCTCCGACACGGGAGTTGTCCTCGACGGTCACCACCACGCGGTGGCGTTCGGCGAGCGGGGCCATGGCCTCGTCGACGGGCTTGACCCAGCGCGGGTCGACGACCGTGGTGGTGATGCCCTGGCGGTCGAGGAGGGTCGCGATCTCCAGGCACATCGGGGCCAGGGCGCCCACCGAGACCAGCAGCACGTCCGGGGTGTCGGTGCCGCTCTCGCGCAGCACGTCCATGCCGCCGACGCGTCCCACGGCGGGTACGGCGGGGCCGACGGCGCCCTTGGAGAAGCGGACGACGGTCGGCGCGTCCTCGACCTGGACGGCCTCGCGCAGCTGGGCGCGGACCTGGTCGGCGTCGCGCGGGGCGGCGAGTCTGAGGCCCGGGACGACCTGGAGGATCGACATGTCCCACATGCCGTTGTGGGAGGCGCCGTCGGTGCCGGTGACACCGGCCCGGTCCAGTACGAACGTCACACCGCACTTGTGCAGGGCGACGTCCATCAGGACCTGGTCGAAGGCCCGGTTGAGGAAGGTGGCGTACACCGCGAAGACCGGGTGCACCCCGCCCGCGGCCAGTCCCGCGGCGGAGACCGCGGCGTGCTGCTCGGCGATGCCGACGTCGTAGATGCGGTTCGGGAAGGCGTCCGCGAACTTCTTCAGGCCGACCGGCTGCAGCATCGCCGCCGTGATCGCGACGATGTCCTCGCGCTCCTTGCCGAGCTCGACCATCTCGTCGCCGAAGACCGAGGTCCAGTCTGCGCCCGAGGCCTTGATCGGCAGACCGGTGTCGGGGTGGATGGGGCCGATGCCGTGGAAGCGGTCGGCCTCGTCCTGGAGGGCGGGCTGGTAGCCGCGGCCCTTCTCGGTGAGGCAGTGCACGATGACCGGGCCGCCGAAGCGCTTGGCGCGGGCCAGCGCGGACTCCAGGGCCTCGATGTCGTGGCCGTCGATCGGGCCGACGTACTTCAGGCCGAGGTCCTCGAACATGCCCTGGGGGGCGATGAAGTCCTTCAGACCCTTCTTGGCGCCGTGCAGGGTCTCGTAGAGCGGCCTGCCGACGACCGGGGTCCGCTCCAGGAGGTCCTTGCCGCGGGCGAGGAAGCGCTCGTAGCCGTCCGTCGTCCGCAGGGTGGCGAGGTGGTTGGCGAGGCCGCCGATGGTCGGCGCGTACGAGCGCTCGTTGTCGTTGACGACGATGACCAGCGGGCGGTCCCCGTCGGCGATGTTGTTCAGCGCCTCCCAGGCCATGCCGCCGGTGAGCGCCCCGTCACCGATGACGGCGACCACGTGGTCGCCGCGGTCGAGGATCTGGTTGGCCTTCGCGAGGCCGTCGGCCCAGCCGAGCACCGTGGAGGCGTGGCTGTTCTCGATGACGTCGTGCTCGGACTCCGCCTGCGACGGGTAGCCGGAGAGGCCGCCCTTCATCTTCAGCCGGGAGAAGTCCTGCCGGCCCGTGAGCAGCTTGTGCACATAGGACTGGTGGCCCGTGTCCCACAGCACCTTGTCCTTCGGGGACTCGAAGACCCGGTGCAGGGCGATGGTGAGCTCGACCACGCCGAGGTTGGGGCCGAGGTGGCCACCGGTCTTGGAGACGGCGTCGACGAGGAAGGTCCGGATCTCCCCTGCCAGCTGGTCCAGCTCCTCCAGGCTGAGCCGGTCCAGATCGCGCGGTCCCCTGATGCGGGTCAGCAGCGGCACCCGTGCCTCCTTGCAGTAAAAGCTGATCGAGCTGTTGCCGGGCTCGTCGAGTCTAATGTTCCGCCCGGGCTGATCGACTCCGGCCCATGCGTCATAGGTCACGCGAACGGCCGTACCCAGAATGAGCCTTTCCTATGACACGACTGTGCCCGGCATCTGAACAGATGCCGGGCACATCGGGTCACCGGGAGCGTTATCCGCGACCGGCGGCCTTCTGGCTCTTGCGGGAGATGGAGTCGATGACGACCGCGCCCAGCAGAACACCACCGGTGATCATGTACTGGATCGAGGTGTTCATGTTCAGCAGGTCGAGACCGGTCTGGATGGACTGGATGACCAGCATGCCCAGGAGGGCGGACCACACGGTGCCACGGCCGCCGAAGAGGCTCGTACCACCGATGACGGCCGCCGCGATGGCGAGCATCAGGGTGTTGCCGCCACCGGCGTTCAGCGTCGCGGACGCCGTCTGGCCCGCGAAGAACATGCCGCCGACCGCCGCGAAGCCACCGGAGATGGCGAACACGGTGATGCGGACCATCGGCACGTTGATACCGGCACGGCGAGCCGCCTCGATGCCGCCACCGACCGCGAAGACCTTGCGGCCGTACGTGGTGCGGCGCAGCACGAAGTCGACGATCACCAGCGCCACCAGGAAGATCACCAGCGCGTTGGAGACACCGGACGCGTTGTTGAGCACGCCGGCCGCCACGAAGGCGGCGACGGCCAGCGCACCGACGCGCAGCAGGATCTCGGCGGTGGGCCGGAACGGCACACCGGCCGCCCGGCGGCGGCGCTGCTCACCGAAGTTGCCGACGAGGGTCAGCACGACCGCGAGACCGGCCAGCAGGTAGGCGCCGATGATGGCCTGGTCCATGAAGAAGGAGTTCTGGCCGAGCAGGTGCACCGGGCCGGAGTCCGACGGGATGTTGATCGTGCCGCTGGAGCCCAGCAGCCACAGCATCAGGCCGTTCCAGCCGAGGAAGCCGGCCAGGGTGACCACGAAGGCCGGCACGCCGATCTTGGCGAAGAACCAGCCCTGCAGTGCGCCGACGCCGGCACCGACGAGAACCGTCAGGATCAGGGACAGCCACGGGTTCATGGTGTGGTCCACCACGAACACGGCGAACAGCGTGGACGCCAGGCCGCTGACGGAACCGACCGACAGGTCGATCTCACCGAGCAGCAGGACGAACACCAGGCCGATGGCCAGCATGCCGGTGGCCGACATGAAGTAGCTGATGTTCGAGAGGTTGTCCGCGCTCAGGAACAGGTCGTTCTTCGCCTGGAAGATCGTCCAGATGATGATCAGGCCGATGACGACGGGCAGCTGGCCCAGCTCGCCGCCCTTCACCTTGCGCTTGAACTCGGTGAGGTAGCCCTTGAAGCCCTCTTCCCGCACCAGCAGGCGCGGGTCGACGACGGACACCGGAGCGGCCGTCGGGTCGTCGGCGGGGGCGACGGTGGTCTGGTCCTCGATGACGCCCCCGGTCTTCTCGACCTTCTGGGGCTCCGAGGAGTCGCTCTTCACGGTCTTGGACGTGTCGCTCACTTTGCCGCCTCCGCGGTGCGACGCCCCGCACGACGGGTCACGGCGTTGTCCGTGGCACCGGTGATCGCGGCGATGATCTCTTCGTGGCTGGTGTCCTTCACGGGGAAGGAGCCGTTGTTCTTGCCCAGGCGCAGGACGGCGACGGTGTCGGCGACCGCCTTGACGTCGGCCATGTTGTGGCTGATGAGGATGACCCCGAGGTTGCGCTCGCGCAGCCGCTCGACCAGGTCGAGGACCTGCGCCGTCTGCTCGACACCGAGGGCCGCGGTGGGCTCGTCGAGGATGACGACCTTCGGGTCACCGATCAGGGCGCGCGCGATGGCGACGACCTGACGCTGACCACCGGAGAGGCTGGCGATCGGGATCCGGACGCTCGGGATGCGGATGGAAAGGGTGGACAGCAGCTCGCGGGCGTTCTTCTCCATCGTCACCTCGTCGATGACGCCGCGGTGCAGCAGCTCGCGTCCGAGGTAGAGATTGCCGACCACGTCGAGGTTGTCGCACAGGGCGAGGTCCTGGTAGACGGTCGCGACACCGAGTCCCTGGGCGTCGTGCGGCCGGTTGATGCTGACCGGCTTTCCCTCCCACTCGATGACGCCCTCATCGATGGGGTGGACACCCGCGATCGTCTTGACCAGGGTGGACTTTCCTGCGCCGTTGTCGCCCACCAGGGCGACCACTTCTCCGGCGTGGACCTCCAGCTCGACGTCGGTGAGTGCCTGCACCGCACCGAATCGCTTGGAGACCCCGCGCAACGCCAGCACGGGCGTAGCGGACACGTGAACCATCTCCTTCGCCGCCTGACCGGCGGGGATGCCGCGCGCAAAAGACAGGCGCGGAGGGATGTGCGCGACGGGCGGAACGCGACGTCGGCGCACGAGGTTTACAAGATGAACATGCGTGAATCCGCTGCGCTTGGCAACGGTTCCGTCCGACGCCCGCCCCGGCAGCGGGGTGTGAAGGTGGGGCGGGCGTCGAACAGGTCTCACGGGACCGCTGAGCGGTCGGTGGGACCCGAGGGCCGGCTCGGAGAGGGCCCTCGGGACCGGATGCCTACTGGAGGCCGGCGGTCTTGCAGGCGGCGGCGTACTCGCCGGCGCAGATGTCAGCGACGGTGTACAGCCCGTCCTTGACGACCGTGTCCTTGATGTTGGCCTTGGTGACTGACACCGGGGTCAGCAGCTGCGAGGGGACCTTGTCGCCGGAGCCGCTGGTCAGCGTCTGAGTGGCCAGGGACTTGATGTCCTTGCCCTCCAGCAGGTTGACCGCGAGCTGGGCGGCCGCCTCGGCCTCGGGCTTGAAGGCCTTGTAGACGGTGGAGGACTGGGTGCCGGCGACGATGCGCTGGATACCCGCGAGCTCGGCGTCCTGGCCGGTCAGCGGGATACCGCTGATCTTCGCACCCTTGAGGGTGTTGGCGATGCCACCGGCCATGCCGTCGTTGGCGGAGTAGACGCCCGCGATGTTCTTGGCGCCCAGCTGGGTGATGGCCGCGGACATCTTCTGCGCGGCGACCGTGTCCTTCCAGAGACCGGACTGCTCGTAGGCGATGTCGACCTTGCCGTCGAGGGCGTTGTGCGCGCCTTCCTTGAACTGACCGGCGTTCGGGTCGGCGTCGTCACCGTTGATCATGACGACCTTCGCCTTGGGGGTCGCCTTGGCGCCGAGGGCGTCGATCAGGGCCTGGCCCTGGAGCTCGCCGACCTTGACGTTGTCGAAGGAGACGTAGGCCGAGACGGGGCCCTGGGCGAGGCGGTCGTACGCGACGACCTTGACACCCTTGTCCACCGCGGACTGGATCGAGGACTTGATCGCGGCCGAGTCCTGCGCCGAGATCACGATGACCTTGACGCCCTTGGTCACCATGCTGCTGACCTGCTGGGCCTGCTTGGCCGAGTCGGCCGCGGCGTTCGCGTACTCGAGCTTGCAGTCGGAGCAGAGCGCCTTGACCTTGGCGTCGAAGTACGGCTTGTCGAACTTCTCGTACCGCGCGGTGACGCTGTCGGGGAGCAGCAGGCCGATGGACTTGGAGCCGGAGTTGCTGCTGCTGCCGGAGTCGCTGGCCTTGTCGTCGCCCGCCTTGCCGCACGCGGCAATCGAAAGCGCCATGGACACGGCGGTGGCGCCGATCACGACTCTACGCATCATTGCGTTCATTGGGGTGTGCCTCCCTGACAGGGCCGCAACGCTGCGGCCGAGGTGGCTCGAAGTCAACTCGGCCGCAAGTTCGACGTCAAGAAGTAAATACTTAACGAGATGGCAACGGCCTCATTCGTTCTCTAAGTGAAGGCAGGTGTCGCTGCGGTCAGCGTGCCGTCCAAAAGGGTCGAATCGCCCATCTCGCTCAGTGCGAGGGCGAGCGCTCCGAGGACCTCCGCACGGCCCCCAAGTGCCCCCGGGAGAACGGAAAGCTGACGCGCCGCACTCGGGATCGCATAGCGGCCGACGGACTCTCTGATCGGACCGAGCACCAGCTCACCGGCCTCGGCGAGATCGCCGCCCAGGACCACCCGGCTCGGGTTCAACAGGTTGCAGAGATTGGCGACTCCACTGCCGATGTGGCGGCCGACGTCGGCGATCACCCGACGGCAGCCCGGGTCGCCGTCCCTCGCCAGTCGCACGACGCCTTCCATCGTCAGATCCGTGCCGTGGCTGGACTGGAGGAGAGGGAGCACATAGCGCGCCGCCGTGAAGGTCTCCAGGCAGCCCCGGTTTCCGCAGCGGCAGACGGGGCCGGACTCGTCAAGTGTAATATGTCCGATTTCTCCCGCAGTGCCGCCGGGGCCTCGGTAGATCTTCCCCTCGATCACCAGACCGGCGCCGACACCGCTCGCGACCTTGATGTATGCAAGATCACGTACGCCTCTGCCGCTGCCCCAGACCATCTCGCCGAGGGCCCCGAGGTTGGCGTCGTTGTCCACGTGCACGGGCACGCCGAGCCGGCCTCTCATCTCCTCGGCCGGTCTGGTGCCGATCCAGCCGGGCAGGATGGCGGAGGACCCGAGGCTTCCGGACTCCAGATCGATCGGCCCCGGCACGCCGAGACCGACTCCCGCGACCTTCGTACGGTCCACGCCGGTGGCCTCGATCAGCCGGGTGACCAGCTGTTCCGCCCGGTCGAAGCCCTGCGTCGAAGAGGCGTCCACATCGAGCGGCTCGGACTCCTCGGCAAGGACCTGATGGGCCAGATTGCCCACGGCCACCCGCAGATGGGTATGCCCGAAATCGACCCCGATGACGATGCCCGCGTCGCCGCTCAGACTGACGCTGCGCGCCCTTCGCCCGCCCGCCGAGGTGGGCGTGACCTCGACGGTTCCGCCGTCCTTGAGCTCGCGCACGATATTGGAGACGGTCGCGGCGGACAGACCGGTGCTCCGGGCGATCTCCGCCTGCGTGAGGGACCCGGCCAGACGCACGGCGCGTACGACTCGCTCCAGGTTGGCTCGGTGCAGCGACGACTGCGACCCCGGAGTCTCCACGACGACCTCCTGCGCACGGGGCCGCTTCAATGAGGCCCCGTCTATGTCCAACTAGTGAACTCTAAGCTGAGCCGTTCGGGTCGCCTCCCGTCAAGAGGTTGAACAGTATCCGCATGCGTGTGAAGCAACACGGAGGGTGGTCGAGGGGGGGATCGCGGGGCGTGCGGAAGCGGCTGCGGGGAGTTGCGGTCAGGGTGATGACCGCGACACGGGCGAAGCGCCGGAAGGGACGAACCCGCCACGGGGGCGAGGCGCCGGAAGGGACGAACCCGCCGCGAAGGCAAGGCGCCGGAAGGGTGAATCCGCTTCGCGGGTGGGTTCCGGAGAGGGTGCTCCCGCCGCGCCGCCGGGGTGCGGGAGAGGGGAGGGACCAGTTGGGGTGCGGGAGGGGGCGAACAGGTGCCGACCCGGGTGGGGCGGAGCGTGTTCCCGGGCCGGTCACGGGGAGTCGGGTGCGCGGGTGGGGCCGGGCGGTGGGGGCGAAGCCGGGTGCGCCCTCGCCTTCACCCCTTGTCCGCACCTTCACTCCGACGGCCCGCGCGCTCACCTGACCGGCCCACAAAGGCATCGGCCCGATGGGTCGCGACCCGGGCGCCGGCCGTTCACAGGGGCCGGACGGTCCCCCTACTTCAGCGCGCCCGCGGTCAGCCCCTGCACCACCTGCCGCTGGAAGACGATGTACGCGACCAGCACCGGCAGCATCGCCATGACGAGGCCCGCGAAGAGCCCCGACCAGTCACCCTTGTACCCCTGGCTCACGGCCAGTTGGACCAGCCCCTGGGTGAGGACGTGTTTGTCGGGGTCGGTGTTCAGAACCGTGGGGAGCATGTACTGGTTCCACTGGCCCAGGAAGTTGAAGATACCGACGCTGATCAGGCCGGGTTTGGCCATCGGCACCATGATCTGGAAGAACGTCCGGCTGTGCGAGGCGCCGTCCACGAAGGCCGCCTCCGCCACCGACGTCGGCAGCGTGCGGAAGAAGGCCGTCAGGAAGAACACCGTGAACGGTAGTGAGTAGGCGATGTAGACCAGGATCAGGCCGTGGATGGAGTTCAGCAGGCCCATGTTGTTCACCACGTAGAACAACGGGACCAGCGCCAGCATGATCGGGAAGCTCATGCCACCGACGAAGAGGTAGTAGATGAAGCGGTTGCCCGGGAAGTCGAACCGCGCCAGGACGTAGGCCGCCATGGAGCCGAGGACCAGCGTGCCGATGAGTGAACCACCCACCACCAACACGGTGTTGAGGAAGTAGTCGCTCATGTTGGCCTGGGTCCAGGCCCGTGACCAGTTGTCGAAGTGCAGCTTGTCCGGCAGCGACCAGGGCGAGCCGAAGATGGAGCTGTCGTCCTTGAAGGAGGTCATCACCGCCCACAGCAACGGCAGTACGACCATGATCGCCCAGATGACCAGAATGCCGTGCGAGAAGGCGTTGAGGACGTTTCCTTCCGTTTTCTTCCCCCTGCGCGGTTTCCCGGCGGGCAGGTCGACCTTCGTGACGGGGATGCCCGAGCCGGACTCGGCCGGCAGGGGCGCGGGCGTTTCGGTCGTCTTCAACGTCAGTACTCCAGCCGCTCGCGCCGACCCAGCCGCATCACGACCGCGGCGAAGGCCAGCGTCACGATGAGCAGGGCCACGCCGATGGTGGTGGCATAGGCGGCCTGACCGTCACGGAACGCCTTCTGGTACACGTACAGGACCATGACGGTGGTCGAGTAGTCGGGACCGCCGGGCCCGGTCGTCATGATCTGCACGACCGCGAACGACTCGGCGCCGAGCGCGAGGATGCCCATGTAGACCCAGCCCGACTGCACCGTGTCCCAGAGCAGGGGCAGGGTGATGCGGAAGAACGTGGCGGCCCGGCCCGCGCCGTCCAGCAGCGCGGCCTCGTACAGGTCCGCCGGGATGGAGGCCATGCCCGCCGAGAAGAGGACCACGAAGAAGCCGACCGTGGACCAGACGAGCACCGCCATCACGCACCACAGCGCGAGATCCGGGTCGCCGAGCCAGAGGGGCTGGAGGCTGTCCAGCCCGATCCCCCGGAAGAACGAGTTGATCGCGCCGCTGTCCGGGTTGTACGCGAACGCGAACAGCAGCGCCACGATGGCGATCGACAGCACCTGCGGGAAGAAGTACACGATCTTGTAGAAGGAAGAGCCCCGGACTCCGGAGATCACCGGGCCGCCCTTCCTTCTGAGTCCACCGACATTGATCATGAAGGCGAAGAACAGCGCCAGGCTGATCGTCACCAGCGGCAGCACGACCGCGAACATCAAGCTGTGCTGCAAGGACTTCCAGAAGATCTCGTCGTCCAGCATCCTCCGGTAGTTGTCCAGGCCGACCATCTTGAATTCGGGGCTGAGGCCGGTCCAGTCCGTGAACGAGTAGTAGATGGACTGGATGAACGGCCACACCACGAAGAGCGCGTACAGTCCGAGGGGCAGCGCCAGGAACCCCACGATGAACCGGTACTTGCCGTGCTGCATCGCCACTCCGGTGCTTTATGGATGGTTCGCCGTGATTCCCGCCGTCACTGGTGTTTGTAATGCTTGATCGACGTGTCCTTGGCCGCCTCGTCGGCGTACCCCTGGATCTTCTTGATCGCCTCGGCCGGGGTGAGCCGGCCGGCCATCATCTCGCCGAGACCGGACACCCCGATCTTCTCCTTCTGCAACTGGACATACCAGTCCTGCAGTCGCGGATTCACCACGTTGTCGCCGGCCTTGTCCAGCGCCGCGACACCCGATTTGAGACCCGGGGTGAGGGTGATGCCGTCGGTTCCCCCGTTGTAGGCGGTCAGCGACTTGACCTTGGAGGTGAAGTTCTTGGAGGACGCCTCGCTGAGCATGATGCGCAGCTGTTCCATCCCGCCCGCCGTGTTCTTCGCCTTGGCCGGGACGACGAACGGCTCGCCGCCGGAGGCCCAGATGGTGCCGAAGGGCATCTTGTCGGAGGAGTCGATGCCGGTGGGTGCGGACACGGCCAGATCGAAGTCGGCGGGGATGACGTTCGCCGACTCGTTCTCCACCCAGGAGCCGTTGGGGATGAACAGGGCCTTGCCCTTGGCCCACGCGGTCTGCGACTGGATGTGGTCCAGACCCGGGGTGCCCTGGAGGACGTAACCCTTCTTGTAGAGCTCGTAGTAGGCGTCGAAACAGGCCTTCACCGCCGGGTGCTTCCAGGCGTTCGGCTCCAGGTTGTCGATGGCGTCGAGGGCCTCGCGGCCGCCCACCTTGCCGATCATCGGATACAGCGAGAAGGGGATGTAGTACGGGTACTTGCCCGCGTACGTCCAGCCCGCGATGCCCTTCTTCTTGGCCTTCTCGCAGACCGCGAGCATCTGGTCCCAGGTCTCGGGGTACGTGGCGTCGAGCGAGTCCAGGGCCTTCTGCGAGTACCAGACGCCGTAGACGGTGTAGGCGTAGTACATGATCCACACCGGGTCGCCGTCGAACTGGCCCATCTCGACGATGCCGGGGCGCAGGGTGTCGCGGACCTTCTTGTCCGGGTCGTCGTAGGACGCGGCGTCCAGGAGCGGCGTGAGGTCGGCGAGCTGCTTCTTGCCGACCAGGACGCCCATGTCCATCTGCTCGGCGCCGGAGTTGTCGATGAGGTCGGGCGGGGTGCCCTGGTTGAAGCGCGGCTGGAGGGTCGACTGGATCTTCTGGGTGGCCGCGAACTTCACCTTCGCGTCCGGGAAGCTCTTCTGGTAGATCTTGACCGCGTCCTCGGCGTACTCCTTGCCGAAACCGCCGTCGAACAGGACGAATTCCATCTGGGCGGTCTCGTTGACCGCCAGCGGATTCTTGGCGGTCTTCTTTCCGGCCTTGGCCTTGTCCTCGTCGCCGCCGCCGCTGCTGGCACAGGCGGACAGGAAGCTCATCGTGGGAACGGAGATCAGGCCGAGTGCCGCGGATCTCCTGATCAGGTCTCGGCGGCCGATACCCGTGGGGCCGCGCTTCTCGGAGCCGCGCATCTCGGCGCCGTGCTGCTCGGAGCCGTTGTTCTCGGAGCCGTTGTTCTCGGAGCCGTTGTTCTCGGAGTGGGATCCCATGCTCAAGTCCTCGCCTTCTCCAGGACTCAGGCGGTGTACCGGATCCTTCCCGGCACCGCGGTCAGGTCAAGCAGGGTCGTGCGGATCATACGGTTCGACGGCATCGACGGTTCGAGGGCTGATCGCCGACAGGTATAGTCCACTTCTTGCCGACGGAGCAAGATCGAATGCAAGGTTGGCCGTTGGTCTTTTCCGAGTTGAGACCTCCCGGAAATATGACCGGGCCGTGGGCGCCCTGCCCGAAAATTGCATGACATGGGCCCCGCCTGGCGCAATCAACATCCTTGACATCACTGTCCACTTGGCCACCTACTGATTCCTGCGTAACCACGAGGACAACGTTGTCCGGGGCGTTGTCCGGCGCGGGGAGGGTGCTCACGCATGCAACGGTTCGGGCGGTTGCGGGCGGTCGTGATCACGGCCGCTCTGGTCATGACGGTCGGCGCACAGGGGACGGCGGTGGCGCTCCCTTTCCCCGTTCCGGTCCCCGGCCGGGGGTTCGCCTCGTCCTTCGAGGCGGGTGAGCACGCCCCCGACTGGCAGAGCACCGTCGACACCGCGCCCGGCGGTGGCAAGCGGGCCTCGGGGGTGGACGGCGGCTACGGCGGCGGGCTCCCCGGCGACGTGACGGACCGGGTCACGGGCCTACGGGCGAGCGCGGAGAACACGGCCGGCGGCGAGGTGAAGGAGAACCTCGTCGACGGCGAGGCGGGCACCAAGTGGCTGTCGTTCGCGTCCACCGGATGGGTCGAGTTCGACCTCGCCGAGCCCGCGCGGGTAACCGCCTACGCGCTGACCTCGGCCAACGACTTCGCCGAGCGCGACCCCGCCGACTGGACCCTCTCGGGCTCGGCGGACGGGACCGCCTGGACCCCCCTCGACACCCGCTCCGGGGAGTCCTTCGCCCAGCGGTTCCAGAGCCGCACGTACACCCTCGCGGCCGGGGCCCCGGCCGGGTACCGGCACTTCCGGCTGGAGGTCACCCGCAACCACGGCGCCGGGATCCTCCAGCTCGCCGACGTGCGGTTCGGCACGGGCGGCGGCGACGGACCCGTTCCGCCGGACATGCTCACCGTCGTCGACCGGGGGCCGAGCGGCTCGCCGACCGCGAAGGCGGGCGCCGGATTCAGCGGGAAGCGGGCGCTGCGTTACGCGGGCCGGCACACCGCTTCGGGCCGGGCGTACTCGTACAACAAGGTCTTCGACGTCAATGTGCGGGTCGGTTCGCGCACCCAGCTGGCGTACCGGATCTTCCCCCAGATGGCGGACGGCGACCGTGACTACGCCGCGACGAACGTCTCCGTGGACCTCGCGTTCACGGACGGCACGTATCTGAGCGGGCTCGGGGCGAGCGACCAGTACGGCTTCCCGCTGTCGCCCCGCGGACAGGGCGCCGCGAAGGTGCTGTACGTCAACCAGTGGAACGACGTGGTGTCGGGAATCGGGGCGGTGGCGGCCGGGAAGACCGTCGACCGGATCCTCCTGGCCTACGACTCCCCCGGCGGCCCGGCCCGGTTCAGGGGCTGGGTGGACGACATCGCGCTGCGCACGGCTGCCCCGGAGGCGGCGAAGACACATCTGTCGGACTACGCGGTGACCACCCGGGGCACCAACTCCAGCGGCAGCTTCTCGCGCGGCAACACGTTTCCCGCCACGGCCGTGCCGCACGGCTTCAACTTCTGGACGCCGGTGACCAACGCGTCGTCGCTCGGCTGGCTGTACGACTACGCACGGGCGAACAACGCGGACAACCTGCCCACGATCCAGGCGTTCAGCGCGAGTCACGAGCCGAGTCCGTGGATGGGCGACCGGCAGACCTTCCAGGTGATGCCGTCGGCCGCGGCCGGTGTCCCGGACACCGGGCGGACCGCACGGGCCCTGCCGTTCCGGCACGTGAACGAGACCGCCCGCCCGTACTACTACGGAGTCCGCTTCGAGAACGGTCTGACGGCGGAGATGGCGCCGACCGACCACGCGGCGGCCCTGCGCTTCACCTACCCGGGCTCGGACGCGAACGTCGTCTTCGACAACATCACCGACCAGGCGGGGCTGACCCTGGACACCGAGACCGGCGTGGTGACCGGCTACTCGGACGTGAAGTCGGGCCTGTCGACGGGAGCGACCCGGCTCTTCGTGTACGGCGAGTTCGACGCACCGGTGACGGACGGCGCGTCGAGCGGGGTGAAGGGGTACCTGCGTTTCGACGCGGGCGCCGACCGCACGGTCACCCTGCGCCTGGCGACCTCCCTCATCAGCGTCGACCAGGCCCGCGACAACCTGAGCCAGGAGATCCCGCGGGACACCGACTTCGACACGGTCGTACAGCGCGCCCAGCGGCAGTGGGACAAGCTGCTCGGCACGGTGGAGGTCGAGGGGGCGAGCCAGGACCGGCTCACCACGCTGTACTCCAGTCTGTACCGGCTGTACCTGTACCCCAACTCCGGTTTCGAGAAGGTCGGTTCGACGTACCAGTACGCGTCGCCCTTCTCACCGATGCCGGGCCCGGACACCCCGACGCATACCGGCGCGAAGATCGTGGACGGCAAGGTGTACGTGAACAACGGCTTCTGGGACACCTACCGGACGACCTGGCCGGCGTACGCCCTGCTGACACCCACTCAGGCCGGGCTGCTGACCGACGGGTTCGTGCAGCAGTACAAGGACGGCGGCTGGACCTCGCGCTGGTCCTCACCCGGGTACGCGGACCTGATGACCGGCACCTCGTCGGACGTCGCCTTCGCCGACGCGTACGTCAAGGGGGTCGGCTTCGACGCCAGGGCGGCCTACGAGGCGGCCCTGAAGAACGCCACGGTCGTACCCCCGGCATCGGGTGTGGGCCGCAAGGGCATGTCGACCTCCCCCTTCCTCGGCTACACGAGTACGGCCACGCACGAGGGCCTGTCGTGGGCGCTGGAGGGATACCTCAACGACTACGGCATCGCCCGGATGGGCCAGGGCCTGTACCGGCAGACCGGCGAGAAGCACTACCAGGAGGAGGCCGACTACTTCCTCAACCGCGCGCAGGGCTATGTGCACCTCTTCGACTCGAAGGCCGGGTTCTTCCAGGGGAAGGACGACAAGGGCGCCTGGCGGGTGGCCTCGGAGACCTACGACCCCCGGGTGTGGGGCTACGACTACACGGAGACCAACGGCTGGGGTTACGCCTTCACCGCCCCGCAGGACAGCAAGGGCCTGGCCAATCTGTACGGCGGCCGCGACGGGCTGGCGAAGAAGCTCGACTCCTACTTCGCGACCCCGGAGACCGCCTCGCCGGAGTTCGCGGGATCGTACGGCGGGGTCATCCACGAGATGACGGAGGCGCGGGACGTGCGGATGGGCATGTACGGGCACTCCAACCAGGTCGCCCACCACGCGATCTACATGTACGACGCGGCCGGTCAGCCCTGGAAGGCGCAGGCGAAGGCCCGCGAGGTGCTGTCCCGGCTCTACACCGGCGACACCATCGGGCAGGGCTACCACGGGGACGAGGACAACGGCGAGCAGTCGGCCTGGTACCTGTTCTCCGCGCTCGGCTTCTACCCGCTGGTGATGGGCAGCGGCGAATACGCCGTGGGCTCCCCGCTGTTCACCAAGGCGACCGTGCACCTGGAGAACGGCAGGGACCTGGTGGTCAAGGCGCCGAAGAACAGCGCCAAGAACGTGTACGTACAGGGCCTGAAGGTCAACGGCAGTGCCTGGACGTCCACTTCACTGCCCCACACGCTCCTGGCGAAGGGTGGGGTGCTGGAGTTCGACATGGGACCGCGGCCCTCCGCGTGGGGCTCCGGAAAGAACGCGGGCCCGGTCTCGATCACCCGGAACGACAAGGTGCCCGCGCCGCGCACCGACGTACTGAAGGGCGCGGGCGCCCTCTTCGACGACACCTCGGCGACGCAGGAGACGGTGTCGGGCGCACTCGCCCTGCCGGTCACGGCCGCCACCAAGGCGGCGCAGTACACCCTGACCTCGGCCGACCACGCCCAGGCACCGAAGGGCTGGGTGCTCCAGGGCTCCGCCGACAACCTGACCTGGACCGACCTGGACCGCCGGGCCGGCGAGACCTTCCCGTGGGACCGCCAGACACGTGTCTTCACGGTCGCAGGGCCGGGAACCTACGCGCACTACCGACTGGTCTTCGACGGCGACACGGGAGGGGCGGGCACGGGGAGCCAAGTCAGCCTCTCGGAAGTCGAGTTGTTGTCATGATCCGGTAACCAACAGCGATGGTCCGCTGTGTCGGACGTCACCCGTGTTCCAGAATGATCCTGCCGCCCGGTGAACTCACCGGACGGTCCGTCACGGAGGGGGAATGCGGTAAATGAGCATCATCAGAAGGTTCACGGGACTGCTCGCGGGTGCGGCACTGGGAGCGGGGGCCCTGTTCGCGACGGCGGCGCCGGCGCAGGCGTACAGCCCCAACCCGACGTTCAACGCCTACTACTACGACACCGACAACTGCCCGTGCAGTGGCGGCAACCTCACCGACCCGTTCGACAACACGTACTTCGCGCAGGACGCCGGCGGCTACGCCGTGAAGATGGAGCTGGTCAACTCCGGCGCCTTCGTGGGCAAGGTGGAGTTCCACCCGAACGACGAGAAGCTGTGGGTGTACGACACCGCGAACGACGGTGACACGTTCTACGTCAAGGTCAGCTACACGTCCGGCGGTGTGAGCCACGACCTGGGCACCTTCAGCGCGCCCGGGACCACGGCGGTGCTGGACTACGAGGTCGAGGACTTCGACCTGCCCGAGGGCGCCACCGTGGACATCTCCGTCTACGACGACGCGGCGCTCACCGACCTGATCGGTGCCGCGCGCGGTACCGGATCGGCCATCGCCTAGGCCAGCGGTCCCGGCGATCTCGGGGGCCTTGGCGACGCCTGCCCGACGGCGGCGTCGCCGCCCCCTCACCGAGTTCGGCGACGCCCACGACAGCGACGTCGCCGAACCGGTTGCCGAAGGATTGGCCACGCGAGTTCGATCCCGGTCGCTGTCCGTACGACAACTCCGTACGACAACTCCGTACGACGACCCGTCGACAACTCGTCGACACAGAACCGAAGTCGGCCTGCCTCGAAGAGGCCGAGCGGCGGCGCCCGGTCGGCAGCGGCTTTTCGGCCGACCCGGTCCAACACGGTTGACCCATACACCCGTTGACCCGGTAGGGTCGTACGCGACGACGAGACAACGTTGTCGGCAACCGTGATCCCCGTCCCGTGGCACCGTCCGGGCGGGGACACCCCGGACCGCCCCTCCCCCCTTGGGGCCGGACCGGCTCGCGGACCCGGTGGGCGCGCGGCTCGCTGCCCACCGGGTCCGCCCCGAGCGGCTGTCGCTCAACCGACCCTGCAGGGAAGGCCGGTGACACTGTCACCGCCCGCCCCGGAGACGACGTATCCGAACGTCGTACTCTGGCCCGGACTCAACGAGCCGTTCCAGTCGGCGTTGTGGACCATCACCGCCTGCCCGTTGTACGTGGCGTTGCCGCTCCACAGACTGGCCACCGACTGACCGCCGGGCAGCGTCCAGTCGACCATCCAGCCGAGCATCGGGACGTCGCCGGAGTTGGTGACGGTCACCTCGGACTGGTAGCCGCCGGACCAGCTGTTGGTGGTCCGGCGCGTGGCGGTGCAGGTGCCGGGGACGGGCTCGGACGGGTTGCCCGGTTCGTGGATGCCGGTCACCTCACCGTTTCCGCCGTCGAAGACGACGTCGGAGCAGGAGTAGAAGGTCTCGGCACTGTCCGAACGCTGCCAGACCATGTAGATGATGTGCCGTCCCGTCTTGTTCGCCGGGAGCCGGCCGGTCCAGGAGTAGTTGGCCTCGACCGTGCCCGGACTGCCGTTGAGCGGCGGGTGGTCGACCGAGAGGAAGGGCTGGTCCTCGATGGCGTCCCAGGTGAGGGTCCGGGTCGGGTCGAAGCCGTCCTTGGTGACGTAGACGTAGAACCAGCCCGGGTGCGCCGCCCAGGCGTTGTAGGAGAAGTCTACGGTCGCGCCCGAGGTGAGGTGGGTGAGCGGCCAGTCGCTGCGGGCCGCGTTGAAGCCGGTGAAGTTGGTGTTGCCGCCGCTGCACAGCTGGCCGTCCGGTACGAAGCCGCGGGTGCGCCCCGCGCCGTCGGAACGCAGCACCGAGAACCAGTTGTAGAACGGCGTGGTGCCGCTCACCTGCTGCGCGTTCCGGCAGGCGGGGTTGACGGGCTTGATCTCACCGGTGTCGGTCAGCCCGTCCTGCCAGCACAGGAACGTGCGGCTGCCGGGCTTCATGGGGGTGCCGTGGGCCTCGGCCCTGCCGCCGGTCGAGACGATCAGGCCGAGGGCGGGAACCGTGGCCAGCAGGGCGAGGAGGACGAGGAGGAGGGCTCGGGTACGTGATCTCGAGCGTAACCCCGAGGTCGAACATGACGTGATCATGACAGATCGCATGGCAGAGGAGTCCGCCTTCCGTGTACGGACCGGGCGTGCAGGGGGTGCACTGCGGATGCGGGTGTGGGGGCGTGAAGCGGGAGCCTCCCGGTCCCGTGCCCGACGGGTTCCGGTCCGCCGGGCGCGAGCGGATATGGGAGCGCTCCCACTTCACCTGTGGCGGAAGGTAGCGCGGTGCGGCCCACTTGTAAACCGGCGCGTGCACCGCTGACGTGAAACGCCGGGTCGTCGCCGGCGGTGCGGCGACGCCCCGTGGGCGACGCCGGGTCGTCGACGGCCGTGCGGCGGTGTCCCGTGGGCTCAGCCCACCGACATCCGCGGGCTCCAGGTCAGGGTGTCCGCGGAGGTCTCTCCGGCGAGGGGCAGCTCCACCGTGAACTCCGTGCGGCCCGGTTCGCTGTGGACGGCGATGTGACCGCCGTGGGCCGCCGTGATCGCCGCGACGATGGCGAGGCCGAGGCCGGCGCCACTGCCCGCGGTGCCGCGGGCCCGGGAGGCGTCGGCGCGGGTGAAGCGTTCGAAGACCGTCGGGAGCAGGTCGGACGGGATGCCGGGGCCGTCGTCCCGGACCCGCACCGCGCACCTCCCCCCTCGCGCCTCCACCACCGCCACGACACTCGTGCCGGCAGGCGTGTGCACCCGTGCGTTGGCCAACAGGTTGGCCACCACCTGGTGGAGGCGAGCCTCGTCGCCGAGGACCAGGGGCACCTCGTCGAGACACAGTTCCAGCTGCCAGTCGTGGTCGCCGCCGGCCGCCCGGGCGTCCCACACCGCCTCGGCGACGAGCGCCGCCAGGTCCACCTCGGCGGACTGCAGCGGCCTGCCCTCGTCCAGACGGGCGAGCAGCAGCAGGTCCTCCACCAGGCCCGTCATCCGCGCCGACTCGGCCGTGACGCGGCGCCAGGCCAGTCCGGGTTCGATGCGGTCCGTTCCCCGGTTCATCAGCTCCGCGTATCCGGCGATGGAGGCGAGGGGCGTGCGCAGCTCGTGGCTGGCGTCGGCCAGGAAGCGGCGCATGCGTTCCTCGCTCCGGCGCACCCGCTCCTCGCTGCGCTGGCGTGCGGCGAGCGAGGACTCGACGTGGTCGATCATGCGGTTCAGGGCGGCACCCACCTGGCCTGCCTCGCTGCCGGGGTCGGTGTCCCGCTCGGGGACCCGGGTGAGAGCGGCCACCTCGCCGCGGCAGAGCGGGGCGTGCGAGACCTCGACGGCGGTGGCGGCGACCCTGCCGAGGGGGCGCAACTGGCGTCGGATGACCACCGCGCAGACGCAGCCGGCCACCGTCAGACCCGCCGCGGCGACGGCCGCCTCCACGACCACCAGGCCGCTGATCATGTCCTGGACGTCGTCCATCGGGAGCCCGGTGAGGACGCGGACGCCGCCGTTGTCGAGTGCGGTGAAACGGTAGGTGCCGAGGCCGGGGACCGTCCTGGTGTGCAGAGCGCCGTCGGTTTCGATGCCCTTGAGGACCGCGATCTGGTTTTCCGTCAGGGACCGCGGCGGGGTGTCCTGGCCGACCGTGGCCGCCGCGAGGACGGTCCCGTCGGCGCCGAGGCGGGCGGCGAGCATCCCCGCGGGATGGCCGCTCTCGTTGAGGAACGTCAGGTCCTGCGACAGTTCCGGGTGGAGCGAGGCGCCGCCCAGGCCGCGTTCGGCGGCGTTGGTGACCCGGTCGTCCAGGTTGCCCAGCAGGTAGGCGCGCTGGGCGAAGACGGTGGTGAGTGCCATCACGGCGCACACGGCGACGAGTACGACGCCGATGAAGATCAGGAGGCGGGTGCGCAGGGAGCCGCCCCCGGTACGCGTGCTCATCTCGCGTCCTCCACCGGCCGGATGGCGTAACCGAGCCCGCGGACGGTGTGGATCATGGGCGGGCGGCCGCGGTCGAGCTTGCGGCGCAGGCTGGAGATGTAGACCTCGACGAGGTTTCCGCCGCCGTCGAAGGAACCGGTCCAGACCTGGTCGAGGATCTGCGTCTTGCTCAGCACCTGCCGCGGATGCTCCATGAGCAGGCTGAGCAGCTCGAACTCCTTGGCCGTCAGGGCGATCCGCGCACCGTCGCGGTGCACCTCGCGGGACTCCCCGGTGAGCACCAGATCGCCCAGGACGCGTACGGAGCCGTCGGCGCGGGTCCGTTCGGCACCGGAGCGGCGCAGCAGCCCGCGCAGTCTCAGCACGACCTCCTCCAGGGAGAACGGCTTCGTGACGTAGTCGTCGGCCCCGTTCTCCAGCCCGTCGATGCGGTGCTCCAGGGCGTCACGGGCGGTGAGCATGAGGACGGGCAGCTCGGGGTTCTCGTAGCGCAGCCGGCGCAGCACCTGGATGCCGTCGAGGTCCGGCAGCATGCCGTCGAGGACGACGGCGTGCGGGGCGCAGCCGCGCGCGATCCTGAGCGCGCTGTGTCCGTCGGCGGCCGGATAGGGTCGCCAGCCCGCCTCGGTGACGGCCACGGACAGCACTTCGGTGAGCGCGGGCTCGTCGTCGACGATCAGAACGCGGACCGGTCCGCTTCGGGTACCGGAGATGCCAGCCATGTCCTGATCCTGTCCCGGTCGGCTGAGGGAACCCTGTGTTCCGACTGAGCCGGAGCCGTGTGAACCGGCGTGGCGCGGCGGCCGGGCAGGGCCGGCGGCCCGCAACGGGTGGCGGCCCGGAACGGGTGGCGGCCCGGAACGGCGGAGGGCCGGAACGGGTGGCGGCCCGGAACGGGTGGCGGCCCGGAACGGCGGAGGGCCGCACCCCCGATGACGGGGATGCGGCCCTCCTCTGCCGTGCCGTGCCGTTTGCGGAACCAGCCGGGTGATCAGTCGCGGGACCGATCGCCGAGCTGGTTGCCCGCTCGGTTACTTGCGGATCAGGCTGCGCAGCACGTACTGCATGATGCCGCCGTTGCGGTAGTAGTCGGCCTCACCGGGGGTGTCGATGCGGACGACCGCGTCGAACTCGACGCCCGTGTCGGTGGTGACCTTGACCGTGCGCGGGGTGGTGCCGTTGTTGAGCTCCTCGACGCCCGTGAAGGAGAAGGTCTCCTCGCCGGTCAGGCCGAGGGACTCGGCGTTGGCGCCCTCCGGGAACTGGAGCGGGAGGACACCCATGCCGATGAGGTTCGAGCGGTGGATACGCTCGTACGACTCGGCGATGACGGCCTTGACGCCGAGGAGCGCGGTGCCCTTGGCGGCCCAGTCGCGGGACGAGCCCGAGCCGTACTCCTTGCCGGCCAGGATGGCCAGCGGGACGCCCTGCTCGATGTAGTTGCGCGAGGCGTCGTAGATGAACGACACCGGGGCGTCCGCCTGGGTGAAGTCGCGGGTGTAGCCGCCCTCGGTGCCCGGCGCGATCTGGTTGCGCAGACGGATGTTGGCGAACGTGCCGCGGATCATGACCTCGTGGTTGCCTCGGCGCGAGCCGTAGGAGTTGAAGTCACGACGCTCCACACCGTGCTCGGTGAGGTACTTGCCGGCCGGGGTGTCGGCCTTGATGGCGCCGGCCGGGGAGATGTGGTCGGTGGTGACCGAGTCGCCCAGCTTGGCGAGGACGCGCGCGCCGGTGATGTCGGAGACCGGGGTGGTCTCCATCGTCATGCCCTCGAAGTACGGGGGCTTGCGGACGTAGGTCGACTCGGCGTCCCACTCGAAGGTGTTGCCGGTCGGGATCGGCAGCGCCTGCCACTGGGCGTCGCCCGCGAAGACGTCCTGGTAGGACTTGTTGAACATGTCCTCGCCGATGGCGTTCGCCACGACGTCGTTGACCTCGGCCTCGGAGGGCCAGATGTCCTTGAGGAAGACCGGGTTGCCGTCCTGGTCGATGCCCAGGGCGTCCTTGGTGATGTCCACCTTCATGGAGCCCGCCAGGGCGTACGCGACGACCAGCGGCGGGGAGGCCAGGTAGTTCATCTTGACGTCGGGGTTGATCCGGCCCTCGAAGTTCCGGTTGCCGGAGAGGACCGAGGTGACCGCGAGGTCGTGGTCGTTGACCGCCTTGGAGACCTCCTCCGGCAGCGGGCCGGAGTTGCCGATGCAGGTGGTGCAGCCGTAGCCGACGAGGTTGAAGCCGACCTTGTCGAGGTACGGGGTGAGGCCCGCCTTGTCGAAGTAGTCGGTGACGACCTTCGAGCCCGGGGCGAGGGTGGTCTTGACCCACGGCTTGCGGGTCAGGCCCTTCTCCACGGCCTTCTTCGCGACGAGCGCGGCGGCGACCATGACGTACGGGTTGGAGGTGTTGGTGCAGGAGGTGATGGCCGCGACCGTCACCGCACCGTGGTCGATCTCGTACGTCGAGCCGTCGGGGGCGGTCACGGTGACCGGGTTCGACGGGGCGCCGTTCGGGTGGATGGCCGGGGCGTCGGAGGCCGGGAAGGACTCCTTGCCCGCCTCGTCGATCTCGTCGACGTAGTTGCGTACGTCCGTCTTGAACTGCTCGGCGGCGTTCGCGAGGACGATACGGTCCTGCGGGCGCTTCGGGCCGGCGATGGACGGGACGACGGTCGACAGGTCCAGCTCGAGCTTCTCGGAGAAGTCCGGCTCGGCCTTCGGGTCCAGCCAGAGGCCCTGCTGCTTGGCGTACGCCTCGACGAGCGCGACCTGCTGCTCGGAGCGGCCGGTGAGCTTGAGGTACTTCAGGGTCTCGTCGTCGATCGGGAAGATCGCGGCGGTGGAGCCGAACTCCGGCGACATGTTGCCGATGGTGGCGCGGTTCGCGAGGGAGGTGGCGGAGACGCCCTCGCCGTAGAACTCGACGAACTTGCCGACGACGCCGTGCTTGCGGAGCATCTCGGTGATCGTGAGCACGAGGTCCGTGGCGGTGGTGCCGGCCGGCAGCTCGCCGGTGAGCTTGAAGCCGACGACGCGCGGGATGAGCATCGAGACCGGCTGGCCGAGCATCGCGGCCTCGGCCTCGATGCCGCCGACGCCCCAGCCGAGGACGCCGAGGCCGTTGACCATGGTGGTGTGCGAGTCGGTGCCGACGAGGGTGTCGGGGTACGCCTGGCCGTTACGGACCATGACCGTACGCGCCAGGTGCTCGATGTTCACCTGGTGGACGATGCCGGTGCCCGGCGGGACGACCTTGAAGTCGTCGAACGCGGTCTGGCCCCAGCGCAGGAACTGGTAGCGCTCCTTGTTGCGGCCGTACTCCAGCTCGACGTTCTGGGCGAACGCGTCGTGGGTGCCGAACTTGTCGGCGATGACGGAGTGGTCGATGACCAGCTCGGCCGGGGAGAGCGGGTTGACCTTCGCCGGGTCACCGCCGAGCTCCTTGACGGCCTCACGCATGGTGGCGAGGTCGACGACACAGGGCACGCCGGTGAAGTCCTGCATGATCACGCGGGCCGGCGTGAACTGGATCTCCTGGCTGGGCTGGGCCTGCGAGTCCCAGCCGCCGAGGGCACGGATGTGGTCGGCGGTGATGTTCGCGCCGTCCTCGGTACGGAGCAGGTTCTCCAGCAGCACCTTCAGGCTGTACGGAAGGCGAGCCGAGCCTTCCACCTTGTCCAGCCGGAAGATCTCGTACGACTCGTCGCCCACCTGCAGCGTGCTGCGGGCGTCGAAGCTGTTCGCCGACACGACAGTCTCCTTCATTGATGTGCGCTTACTACCGCATCCTGTCGCCACGCGGGCTTGGCCGATCCTCTGAGGTCAGGCTAAGTTAGGTAACCCTTACCAGGGTGGGCGGCTGCGGGGCGCCTCGGCAGATATCTCGATGTCGAGATAACTCTAGTACATGGGGGCTGAATGGTCATGCCCGGGCTCGCTTGCTGTCCGCTGTCATCCCATCGAGGCGTTTGACAGCGAACCCAGTCGTACGAGGTGACGCCGGGGATGTTGGGCGGTTGGGCCGGCCGGGTGGAATCTTGCGCTCCGTGCCCATTCCGGGCGTGCTGCGCGCCTGGCCGCCGTGACCGGCCGTGAGCCCTCTACCCTGCGGGAAATCTTCGAGAACACCCGGTGCGTCGAGTGCGGAGCCTTGCTGCCACCCGCTCCTGCGCGCGTCGGCCCCGGGGCCACTTCAGTGGCGAACCGTTACTGGAGGCGGCTCAACGGGTGCCGGACGGCATGGGGTGGTTGGCCCTCCCAGCGGCGTACGGCGCGGCGCAGTGCGCGGACATCGCTGTAGCCGACGCGGGCGGCGATCGACTGCAGGGGCAGGTCGGTCGTGCGCAGCAGATCCATCGTGTGTTCCTGGCGTATCGCCTCGATCTCTTCGCGCCAGCTGCTGCCGTGCTCTCCCAGGCGGCGCTGGAGGGTACGCGGGCTCATCGCCAGGCGCTGCGCCACGTGTTCAAGCGATGCGCTGTCCTCGTGGAAGGCCGCGATCAGGGTTGCGCGGAATCTGTCGCGCCACTGCAGGACGGGTTTGGACGTGGCCAGGGTCAGATCGGCGTGGCGCATGAGGATCTTCTCCAGGCCCGGCTGCGCCTTGGGCAGGGGAGCGCGCACGTCGTCGTCGAGGAAGGTGATGGAGTTCGAGGGGGCGTCGAATTCGACGTTCCGGGTGCCGAAGAACTCGACCACTTGTCGGTGCTCGTGCGGCGGGCGGTGGGACAACGTGACGCGGAGCGGGACGATCGGACGCCGGGTGGCCGCCCTGGCTCGGGTGAGGAACATCGCCAGGGCGAAGAAGTCGATCGCCTCGACCACATCGGGGACCCAGGCGCCGGTGGTGTGGCGGATGGTGAAGTGCTTTCCGTCCTCGATCGTCTGGAGTTTGTCTCCGGCGGGGTCGCCGATGCATTCCAGGTAGGCGATGGCCCGCTTGAGGGTTTCGATGAGGTTCTCACCCGTGGTGACCAGATAGTCCCACAGGCCGAAGGTGCCGATCGGGGCATGGTTGGTGATCAGCGCGCCGATGGCCGATCCCGGCTCTGTCAGCGTGAGTTGCTCCCACAGGACGAGCGCCGTGGGGGTCGACACCCGAGACAGGTCGTCGCGCAACACCTCGGGGTCGAGGTCGGGCAGGCGGGCGAACCTGCCCAGGCTCGTTCCCGAACGGCGTACCGAGTCGAGGATGAACCGCGCCAGGTGGACGGAGATCGTGCCTTCGTTCACATGGGACTGCATAAGGCCAGTGACAGTACCAGCATGCGCATGAGAATTGGCGTGAGCTGCCCCCTATCTGACGTGAACGGTCCCCCCTTGACGTGAACGGTCCGCCCGTGGCGTGAACGGTTCCGCGGTGGCGCGAAAGGTCCCCTTCATGACGTCCGGGTGCCCTTATCCGCTTCGGCACGCGAGCCCTAGGTTCAGTGGTGGGGCACCGAGCCGAGGCGGCATGCAAAGCGTCGGGGACGGACGACCCCGCATGACCGGAAGCGCATGCAGCGATGCACACACTTCCTCGCGGCGCATCAGCGATGACACCCCCATGAATGGAAGCGCCATGTCCTTGAAGACCGTCAACACCGTTCTCTCGCCGTTCTCGGCGCCCTGTTCATCATGTACGTCGGCGTGAGTTACGTGTTCACCCCTGAAGCGACGGCCCCGAACTTCGGGCTGCCGAGCTGGCCACAAGGCGACGGCGGCGGTTTCCTCACGCTCAAGGGCGTGCGCGACCTCGTCTCCGGCCCGGTCCTCCTGGTGCTGCTCACAACCGGCCACCGCCGCGCCCTCGGCTGGGTTCTCCTCGCTGCGGCCTGCACTCCGATCGGGGACATGATCACCGTCCTGGCGCACCACGGTCGGCAGCCGCCGCCTTCGGTATCCACGGAGCCACCGCGGTGGTAGTGCTCGCGACCGGGCTTCTGGTCCTCAGAGAAACCCTCCCCTCCCGATGAAGAAGACCTTGTCCACTCTCTTCATCCACTGCAAGCGAATCCCGGTACCGCGGCCGCGCCGACCCGCCCGGGGCGTCCGGCGTGGGCACGCCGCAGGACCCCCAACCAGCGCCCGGCCTCGTCCACGCCTTCGCCGCCGCTCCGGCGCGACGCCGACGTCCTGTCATCGCACCCGGAGTCCAGCGCTGCGAGTCCTTCCGCCGCCTGGCACGTACCGCCTACGGCAAGGTGCCGCCGGAAGGCCTGCCGGCGGTCCAGGAGTTCCACGCCATCTACTTCCTGACCAACCCCACCCGCAGCAATACCAGACCCTGAGGCTCCGCCCAGGCTCTCTCCTGCTATCGGCTGAAAGAGCACAGGAATGCGAAAGTCTTATCACGCGGCACACATATATATGATCTTGGGAGTGGTGTCCGGTCTGTACTACCGGGAGTTCACCAAGCTCAACGACTTCGACGGTCGAACCCAGCTCGCGCTCATGCACACGCACTTGCTCGCGCTGGGCATGCTGGCCTTCCTCGTCGTTCTGGCTCTCGACAAGCTGTTCCAGCTGTCCGGGACCAGGTTGTTCACCACGTTCTTCTGGTTCTACAACGCGGGCGTCATCATCTCCGTCGCCATGATGTTCGTCCACGGCACCCAGACGGTTCTCGGTCGTCCTGTGCCCGTGGAAGTCTCGTTGACCGCAGGCCTCGGCCACACGCTTCTCACCGTTGGCCTCATCCTGCTGTTCGTCCTTCTCGGCAGGCGTCTCAAAGAAAAAGTACTCGCCCAGCCCGGGGCGACCGCGGAGCCCGCCCACGATGCCCGGGTCCCCGGATGACAGCACGCCCTGTCCGCAAGCCCGTGGCATCCCGCCGAGCACGCCCGAGAGACACAACTCCCCTGAATTGCGAATCGGAAAGGAGCCTACGATGAAAGCGCTGCAGACCGCGACGCTGCTCGCAGCGACCCTCACCACCGGGCTGATGGCCGGGCTGTTCGCCGCCTTCACCTACTCGGTCATGCCGGGCCTGGGACGGTCGTCCGACCACGCGATGATCGAGACGATGCAGAACATCAACAAGGCGATAGTCAACCCCTTCTTCATGCTCCTGTTCATGGGGTCGCTTCCGCTCCTCGCCCTCGCCGCGTTCCTGGCCTGGAGAGGACACGGCAGACCCGCGCTGCCGTGGATCTTCGCGGCGCTCGCGCTCTACCTGATCGCGTTCTTCGTGACAAGCGGGGTCAACGTCCCCCTCAACGACAAACTCGCCAGGGCAGGCGATCCGCGGCACATCAAGGACCTCGCCGCCGTCCGCAGCGAATTCGAGAACGCGTGGGTCACTTGGAACGCCGTCCGCGCCCTGTTGCACACCGCGGCGTTCGGGTGCCTGGTCTGGGCTCTGGTGGTGTACGGAGCCCATCGACTCCCCGAGACCGGCAAGGCGGGCCCGGCGGCCTACGACACCTCGGGTCCCGCCCCCGCCGGCCCGTACCAGCGGCCGTCGGCTCAACGGCCGGCGGCGCCCTCCGGTGCTCCGCTGCCGTGGGTTCCTCCCACCGGTCGGCGCACGACTGACTGAACGCCCTTCGAACGGAAGGAATCAATGCGAGAAGACAACGTGATCTCTGGTCCTCGGCGGCACCGGTAAGTCCGGACGGCGGATCGTGGACCGCCTCCGCCTCCGACCCGGGCATGTGAGCAGATCGCGGCGGCCTCCGACGCGGAGTGCACGGCGGCAACGCCAGGGCGAAGAGCGGGGGCGTGCTGGGAAGGAACCTTCCCGGTGCGCCCCGTTCCGTTTCCGGGGAGGCTGTCCCCTGGACGCATGCCGGTCGACGCACGGCTCGGCGTTCAGCGGCTGATGTCGAGAGAGACCCGGGTGGTGATGTCCTGGGCGGCCTGGTTGAAGGCCTGGATCCGGGGTGCGGTGTTGGTGACGAGCCAGGTGGGCACCCATTCAAGGGGTGGTGCATCGCTGAACGGAACATAGACGACGCCGGGGCGCGCGTAGAAGCGCGACACCTGCGCACCCATCACGAAAGCGCCTTCGCCGGCGTCGATCAGAGCCAGGGCCTCCTGGAGTGTTTCGAACTGTGGACCCGGTGCGACGGAGCGGCCCTCGGGCGTGAGGGCGGGTGTGCGATCCGCACGCCAGTAGTCGGGGAACGCCTCGGCCACCTGCAGCATCCTGACCGCAGTGAGGTCTTCCAGCGAAACGCTGTCACGGCGAGCGAGCGGGTGCCGGGAGGACACTCCCAGCACCCGGGTTTCGGAGAACAGGACCGGTCCGGTGACCATGTCGGGTTCGTTGTGCGGAAGGCTCACGACCAGAAGGTCGACATCACCCGCGCGCAACCGCCGGAGGCCGTCGACGATCTGCAGTTCCCTGGGCTGGGCCCGCCAACCGGGGTGGCGCCGGCCGAACAGCTGGGCGGCCTGGACAATGAGCTGTCCCGCGGCGGCGCCGAGGAAACCGACCTGGAGCACGTTGCGGACGCCGCGCGCGGCGTTGGTCGCCTTCTCGAGCGAGGCCTCGATCTGCTCGTAGGCCGGACGCAGATCGTCGCGCAACCGCTGACCAGCCTCGGTGAGGCCGACATGGCGGCTGTTGCGTTCGAACAGCGGCGTCCCGATCTGACGTTCCAGCTTCTTGATGGTCTGGCTGATCCGGGCGGTGGTCACATGCAGACGTTCCGCCGTGCGGCCGAAGTGCAACTCCTCGGCCAGCATAAGGAACGCCTCAAGTTCAAGCCGCTCCAGCACTTGGCCCCCCGGGCGTTAAACCCACCTTAATGACCGTTGCACTATGACACCTTGATGACGCATCCGGCGCAAAGGAGTCTGAACAGGCCAGCACCAGCTGCCGATTCCGACTCCCACCCGAGGACCTTCCATGGGCAAGACCGTTTCACTCGACTACCTGTCGCTGGACGGAGTGACGGAGATCCGACCTGTGCCGAGTTGTTGTACGGCCGCGTCCTGGCCAACCTCCTGACCGTCGGCAGCGCAAGCGTCTGTTCCCCGAAGGCGTCGAGTCAACCTCGTGGTGGCTCGTCAGGACCGCCGCCTTCAGTTCCGGCACGAGGATCCTGCACTCCCAGCCCACCGGCCGCAGCTGAGTCCCTCTCGCCTCCTCGGGTGACGGCGAAGGAGGTCTCGCCGTCCCGGCCCGCCGGTCCGAGCGCGAACCCCCATGAACTTGTTCATCCCCTACACGGCCGGACCTTGACGGACGGCGTGCCAGAGACAAAGGAACGTCACTATGCGTGCCATCGGCCAGGACTCGTTCGGCGGACCGGAGGTTCTGAAGATCATTGAGGCGCCGCGCCCAGTGCCCGGCCCCGCTGAGGTGCTCGTCCAGGTGCGTGCCGCCGGGGTGAACCCGACCGACTGGTGGCACCGGGCCACCGGCGGGTTGGCGGGTGATGCTCCGATCCGGCTGGGCTGGGACGTGTCCGGCGTGGTCGATGCCGTCGGACCGGGGGTGACCCTGTTCCAGCCCGGCGACGAAGTGTTCGGGATGCCGCGCCAGCCGGCTCCTGCGGGAACCTACGCCGAGTACGTGGTCTCTCCGGCGCGGCACCTGACTGCCAAGCCGGCCGGGCTCTCCCATGTGGAGGCCGCCGCACTCCCCTTGGCCGCGCTCACCGCGTGGCAGGCCCTGGTCGACACGGCCGACGTCCGTCCCGGCCAGCGCGTGCTGATCCATGCCGCGGCGGGCGGCGTCGGACACCTGGCCGTGCAGATCGCCAAGGCGCGCGGCGCCTATGTCATCGGCACCGCCCGCACCGCCAACCACGACTTCGTGAGAGGTCTGGGCGCCGACGAGGTCATCGACTACACCCGTACCGAATTCACCAACGCCGCCCGCGCCATCGACGTCGTGATCGACACCATCGGTGGCGACTACGGGCCGCGCTCCCTCCGGACCCTGCGTCCGGGCGGCATCGTCGTCTCGCTCGCCTCCCCTGCCGAGGCGGACCTGGCGGCCGAGGCCGGAGCTCTCGGACTCCGCTCCACCTTCATGATCACCGAAGCCGACCAGGCGGGGATGCGGGAGATCGCCTCCCTCGCCGCATCCGGCCGGCTGCGCGTCCGCATCGACACCGTCCTGCCGCTGGAGCAGGCGGCCGAGGCCCACGAGATCGGCGAGGCCGGCCATACCGCAGGAAAGATCGTTCTCACCGTCTCCACCTGACGTCCCCCTTCTCACGAGAGCAGGCCCATGCGTTTGTTCCTTTCCTCCTGGAAACTCGGGGACGCCCCCGAACTGCTGGACGACCTCGTCGGAGACGCCCGGGCCGCGGCCGTCGTCGGCAACGCGCTGGACGCCCTCCCCGACCCGAAAAGACGGCAGGCCACCGGGCGAGAGGTCGCGATGCTGCGCGACCGCGGCTACCGGGTGACCGAGGTGGACCTGCGGGACCACTTCGGTGATTCGGAGGCGCTCGCAAAGCGCCTGTCCGACTTCGGGATCGTCTGGGTCCATGGCGGCAACCCGTTCGTCCTGCGGCTGGCAATGGCCCTCAGTGGCGCCGACGAGATCCTGACCGGCCTGTTGCGGCGCGACGCCGTCGTCTACGCCGGCTGGAGCGCGGGCGCCTGCGTCCTGTCGCCCGGTCTCCAGGGCCTCGAACTCGTCGACGACCCCGCGGACACCGTCACCGCCTACGGCCGCACTGCGCTCTGGGAAGGGCTCGGCCTCCTGGACTACGCCTTCGTCCCCCACTACCGCTCGCCGATCCCCGAGAGCGAGCCCATCGAGCGCGTCGTGAAGCGTTATGAGCGCGAAGGAGTGCCCTACCGCGCCCTCCGCGACGGCGAGGTCGTCGTCGTCGACCGACCGTCGACCGCTGCGAGCCGATAACCCCACCCGAAGGAGAACGCCATGAAGTCCGTACGACTTCCGGTCGACAAGCTGGCCCCGCACATCAACCGCGCACTCAACTCGCTCGATGCGGCCTCCCGGAAGGTCAGCCTGGAGCCCACGCTGCTGGAACTGGTGCGGGCACGCGCCTCCCAGCTCAACGGCTGTGCCTACTGCGTCGATCTGCACACCCGGGACGCACGTACGGCAGGGGAGACCGAGCAGCGGCTCTACGCACTGCCCGTGTGGCGCGAGACCCCGTTCTTCTCCGACCGCGAACGGGCCGCCCTGGAGCTGACCGAGGCGGCGACCCGTCTCACCGACGGCCCCGTCACCGACGAGGTCTTCGGCCGGGCAGCCGCCGAGTTCACCGAGGTCGAACTCGCCGAGCTGATCTGGACCATTACCGTGATCAACGCCTGGAACCGGCTCGGTGCCGTCGCTCGCCCCTGGCCGCTCGACTGACCGGGGTCACGACCGGGGAGAGGAGGAGGCAGCACGCGCTGTGGAGGCCCGCTGGGACGCGTCGGCTCGCAGGCCGTCGCGCCCCAAGGCCCCCGACGGCCAAGCCCATGACGAACCTCTTCCACGCAACATCTGGTCGACCGTGCACATCGACGACATGGCAGACCTCTACCTGCGCGCCCTTACCGACGCCCCGGCCGGGTCCATCTACTTTGTCTGTCGAGAACGGTGAGGCGTCGTTCGGCGACATCTGCGCATCGCTCGCCTCGGCGCTCGGCGCTCGGCCTCGGCCCCGCCGAACCCTGGGACGCGGACACCGCCGTCTCCCTCTGGGGGCACGAACTCGGCTTGTACGTCCTTGCCTCCAACAGCCGGGTACGGGGCGGGGGCGCGGAACTGGGCTGGCGTCCGGCCCACCCCTCTGTCCTCGACTGGATCGAACAAGACCCTGACTAGGACGTGTGTCGCAAGTGCTCTGACGGGCGCGGTGCGCCGAAGGCTCCCCGGGAGCATCTCCGAGTCTTCGCAGGCGCGTTGGGATGTCCGCAGCGCGCCCGTTCCAGTCATGGGTTCGCCGACCCGGGGTAGACGTCGGCCAACGGACACTTCGCGACGAAGGAGGCTCGATGCCCCTCACCTTCCGCAAGAGCTTCCGCATCCTCCCCGGGGTGCGGCTGAACATCAACCGGCATTCCTGGTCGATCACGACCGGCGGCGGCCGACACGGGCCGCGCCAGACGCACAGCAGCACCGGACGTCGCACGACATCGGTTGATTTGCCCGGACCTTTCGGGTGGCGCCGTACCCGTAAGGAAGGGCACCATTGACGGGACGTCACCCGAACGGCCCCCTCAAGAGGTGCCATCTCATATCTGAGATAACCTCAACCCCATGGCAGACGACTACCTCGTACGCATCGGCAAGCTCATCCGTGACGCCCGGCAGCATCGAGGCTGGACACAGGCGCAGCTGGCCGAGGCGCTCGGAACCAGCCAGAGCGCCGTCAACCGCATCGAGCGGGGCAACCAGAACATCAGCCTTGAGATGATCGCTCGAATCGGTGAAGCCCTGGACAGCGAAATCGTCTCTCTGGGCTATGCGGGGCCGATGCACCTGCGGGTCGTGGGCGGTCGGCGGCTCTCCGGCGCGATCGACGTGAAGACCAGCAAGAACGCGTGCGTGGCACTGCTGTGCGCCTCACTGCTTAACCAGGGGCGCACGGTGCTGCGCCGGGTCGCCCGGATCGAGGAGGTCTACCGCCTCCTCGAGGTGCTGAACTCCATCGGCGTACGGACCCGTTGGATCAACGAGGGTGTCGACCTGGAGATCGTGCCGCCGGCCCGGCTGGACATGGCGGCGATCGACGCCGAGGCCGCCGTGCGCACCCGGTCCATCATCATGTTCCTCGGTCCGCTGCTGCACCGTATGAACCACTTCAAGCTGCCGTACGCCGGCGGCTGCGACCTCGGCACGCGGACCATCGAGCCGCACATGATCGCGCTGCGCCGGTTCGGGCTGGAGGTGGCGGCGACGGAGGGTCAGTACCACGCCGTCGTCAACCCCGCCGTCCGCCCGGACCGGCCGATCGTGCTGACCGAACGCGGGGACACGGTCACCGAGAACGCTCTGCTGGCGGCTGCCCGGCACGACGGCGTGACCGTCATCCGCAACGCCTCCTCCAACTACATGGTCCAGGACCTGTGTTTCTTCCTTGAGGCGCTGGGGGTGCGGGTCGAGGGCATCGGCAGCACCACGCTCACCGTGCACGGCGTGCCGGACATCGACGTCGACGTGGACTACTCGCCCTCCGAGGACCCGGTCGAGGCGATGAGCCTGCTGGCCGCCGCCGTCGTCACGGAGTCGGAACTGACGGTGCGCCGGGTGCCCATCGAGTTCCTCGAGATCGAGCTGGCGGTCCTGGAGGAGATGGGCCTCGACCACGACCGTACGCCGGAGTACCCGGCCGACAACGGCCGCACCCGTCTGGTGGACCTCACGGTCCGGCCCTCCAAGCTGGAGGCGCCGATCGACAAGATCCACCCGATGCCGTTCCCCGGTCTGAACATCGACAACGTCCCGTTCTTCGCGGCCATCGCTGCCGTCGCCCAGGGCAAGACCCTCATCCACGACTGGGTCTACGACAACCGCGCGATCTACCTGACGGACCTGAACCGGCTCGGCGGTCGGCTGCAACTCCTCGACCCGCACCGGGTGCTGGTCGAGGGCCCGACGCGCTGGCGGGCCGCCGAGATGATGTGCCCGCCGGCCCTGCGTCCCGCGGTGGTCGTCCTGCTCGCGATGATGGCGGCGGAGGGCACGTCGGTGCTGCGCAACGTGTACGTCATCAACCGCGGTTACGAGGACCTCGCCGAACGGCTGAACTCCGTCGGGGCGCAGATCGAGATCTTCCGGGACATCTGAGCAGACGTCACCACCGACCCCTCATGGCCCGCGCTGATGTGGGCTGGGAGGGGTCGGTTTCCTGGGGCTTGAGGCAAACCTGGTTCCGTGTCGTCCAACTCAGCCGGACGGCCCGAGAAGACCGTGCTCCATAACCTCCGGTACGAGGGGCCAGCCGCCCCGCTCCAGGACACCGCCAACTCCTCCCTCGCTCGTGTGCACGCCACGAACAGCAGGCCGTACTGGCAGACCGACGACGCCCAGGCCTACGGGCGTGGGTTCGCGAACGATCTGAACGAGGCAGGGAACGCACTGCGCTGATGACCAGCCCCTCCCATGCGGACGACGACCGCGGCTGCCTCCGTCTGGTCCTCGCCGTACCCCTCACCCTGCTCACCCTCATCGCCGCGTACTTCTGCTGGACGGCATTGACCATCACTCCGTCCGGCACCTGGGACGACGCGTACGCCGGAATCGTCCTGTCGTGCGTCCTCACCATCGCGGCCGCCGGAGCCGCGGCGGCGCTCTGGCTGGTGCCTTCGGTGCGGAGATCCATGCCGTGGCGGTGGATTACTTCCGGCTCTGCTGTCGGGCGTGGTCGCGGGAGCGCGCTGGGCCGTGGGCGGTTAGGCCCACGGCCACCGTCGTGTCACATCCGTCCGCGCCTTGCGATCGGGACATCCTGGACGGTTGCCCGCTTGCCTGAGCGCCCCGGCTCGGCTCGCTGCGGAGCGACGATTCGCGTACTGGACCGGTTGCAGGACACCCCGGCGCAGGTCATGGGCCCCCTCGGCGAGACCTTGCTGCAGACACCGCCCGCCGCGGCCCTGCTCGGCGCACAGACCCACTACACCGGGGACGTCCGCAGCGCCCCCTACCGCTGGTTCACCGATCCGACCGCTCGCAGCCGTTACCTTCCCGACGACCACGACCTCAACAGCCGGGTGAACGTCTCGCTGCTGCGGATGGCCGCCGCCAGGGAAGGCGCCCGGTCGCGGGCCGCCCGCCACGTCCGGAGCCTGCTGCGGCGCAGCGCGGAGTTCACATCGCTGTGGAATCAGCAGGAGACCGGCCTGTACTGGAACAGCGCCAAACGGTTCGTTCACCCCCAGGTCGGTCGCCTCGACCTGTTCTGTCAGAACCTGCTGGATCCCGACCAGTCCCGGTCCCCGCTCATCTTCACCGCGGCCCCCGGCACCGAGAACCACGGCGCACCGGCCCTGCTGAACGTCCTCGGCACGGACAGCGTGCCTTCGCCACCGGTTGAGACCGGGAGGCCCTGCCTCACCCCGACGGGCCGGGCCAAGCCCCCACCGCGTACCGAAGGGTCGGCGTTGATCGCCTATCTTGGCGCGTATGCAGTCCTACACGATCGGCCAGGCGGCGCGTCTGCTCGGGGTGAGCCCGGACACCGCGCGCAGGTGGGCGGACGCGGGCCGGGTGGCCACGCACCGGGACGAGGGCGGGCGACGCCTCGTCGACGGCAAGGATCTGGCCGCCTTCTCGGTGGAGCTGGCCAGGAGCGGTGGCGGCGAGGAGGGTGCCTCCTACACCTCGGTCCGCAATGCCTTCCCCGGCATCGTCACGGCCGTGAAACTCGGCGA
This sequence comes from Streptomyces sp. NPDC060000, assembly GCF_042737375.1. NCBI lineage: Bacteria > Bacillati > Actinomycetota > Actinomycetes > Kitasatosporales > Streptomycetaceae > Streptomyces > Streptomyces sp. NPDC060000. Next base: position 70,446 of record NZ_JBHWUU010000015.1, on the reverse strand, counting down.
TGTCGCCGCCCAGGTGGAGATCCAGGCCGGGCCGCACCGGCTGGTGTCGCTGCTGACGCGGGAGGCCGTGGAGGAACTGGGGCTCGAGGTCGGAGTGGAAGCCACCGCCCGGGTGAAGTCGACCAGCGTGCACATCGACCGGACCTGAGAGCGGGGCACGGGTGGCGGCCGCCGCCGGCCACGTGTGGCCGCCGACCACCGCTCCCCCTGCTCGGCGCAGCCTGCCCGCGTGAGAGCGTACGGCCCTCCCGGGGCAGGTGCCGGACGAGCCTGCCGCCCGTCGGTCCACCCAGTTCACCGGTCACCGTCACCTCCGTCGGCGTCGCCGTCACCGTCACCGCCGCCGTCACCGTCACCGTCACCGCCGTCGCCGTCGCCGTCGACGCACTGATGTCGGTCCTGATGTCGCTCGGTGTCACGCCCACGAGGTGTAGCCGTCGTCCACGCGGATCGCGTTGATGCCGCTGATGTGCCGGGACCCGCAGCGGTCCTGTCGGAGGACGAGCTGAGGACCGGTACGGGCACCGTCAGCCGGGCCGGCCGGGTCAGATTGCCGGCGAGACGAGCTCCGCCACCGGACCGGACGACGGATTAGCCATGGAACCGGACACGGGCCGGACGACGGGCCGGACGACGGGCCGGTCGCCGTGTCGGCGGCTGCGAGGGGATGGCTCACGGGCTCCACCTCCTGGATGACCGTACCCGTACCCACCTCCCGTGCAAACGCACATGCCACCCACGTTGATCACAGTTCCGGCTCATGCGAAGTGACAGGAGACTTTCACCTTGCATCTGCGGCAGTATCATCAGGCGTCCGTCAGACCAGAGGGAGTGGACCCGTGATGACCCGTACCGCGCGCCGGACCGGCCGATCGATGCAGGTGGCGGCCCTGGGGGTCACCTCGTTGCTGGCCCTGAGCGCCTGCTCGTCGTCCGACCGCTCCTCGTCGGCGAAGTCGGATTCCTCCACGTCCGCGTCCTCGTCCTCCGCCTCGGACAAGCTGTCCGGCACGGTGACCGTGTTCGCCGCGGCCTCCCTGAAGGAGAGCTTCACGGCGCTGGGCAAGGAGTTCGAGAAGGAGCACCCCGGCACGAAGGTCACCTTCAGCTTCGGCGGCAGCGACTCGCTCGCCGCGAGCATCACAGGCGGCGCCCCGGCGGACGTGTTCGCGTCCGCCAGCCCGAAGACGATGAAGATCGTCACGGACGCGGGGGACGCCTCGGGGACGCCCGCCACCTTCGTCCGCAACCAGCTGGAGATCGCCACCCTGCCGGGCAACCCCGACAAGGTCTCCACCCTCGAGGACCTCACCAAGTCGGGCCTGAAGGTCGTGCTCTGCGACAAGACGGTGCCCTGTGGCGCCGCCGCCCAGAAGGCCCTCGACGCCGCCGAACTGAAGCTCACCCCCGTCTCCTACGAGCAGGACGTCAAGGCCGCTCTGACGAAGGTGGAGCTGAAGGAGGCCGACGCGGCCGTGGTCTACAAGACGGATGTGCACGCCGCGGGTGACAAGGTGGAGGGCGTGGAGTTCCCCGAGTCCGCCCAAGCCGTCAACGACTACCCGATCGTCCAGCTGGAGGACGCGAAGAACACCGGGGCCGCCACGGCGTTCATCGCGCTGGTGCAGTCCGCCGAAGGCCAGAAGGTCCTGACCGAGGCCGGGTTCCTCCAGCCGTGAACGCGCTCGACAGGTCCGGCGCCGCGACCGACACCCTCCGGGGCGGTTCGCGGCGTCGGCGCGCCCGGGCCCAGGTGCGCGGGGTGCCGTTGCCACTGCTGGTGCCCGCGCTGATCGGCCTGGCCTTCCTGATCGTGCCGCTGATCGCCCTGCTCGTACGGGCCCCGTGGCGCAGCCTGCCCGAGCTGCTGAGCAGTGCCGAGGTGTGGCAGGCGCTGCGGTTGTCCCTCGTCTGCGCCACCGCCGCCACCGCGGTGAGCCTGGTCGTCGGCGTGCCGCTGGCCTGGCTGCTGGCCCGGGTCGAGTTCCCCGGACGCGGACTCGTGCGGGCCCTGGTCACCCTGCCGCTCGTCCTGCCTCCGGTCGTCGGCGGTGTGGCCCTGCTGATGGCGCTCGGCCGCAACGGCATCGTCGGCAAGTGGCTCGACTCCTGGTTCGGCGTCACGCTCCCGTTCACCACCGCCGGGGTCGTGGTCGCCGAGGCGTTCGTCGCCATGCCGTTCCTCGTCATCAGCGTCGAGGGCACTCTGCGCGCCGCCGACCCGCGTTACGAAGAGGCGGCCGCCACGCTCGGTGCCTCCCGCTTCACCGCGTTCCGCCGGGTCACGCTGCCGCTGATCGCACCGGGCATCGCGGCCGGCGCGGTCCTGGCCTGGGCCCGGGCGCTCGGCGAGTTCGGCGCGACGATCACCTTCGCAGGCAACTTCCCCGGCCGTACCCAGACCATGCCGCTGGCCGTGTACCTGGCCCTGCAGAGCGACCCGGAGGCCGCCATCGCCCTCAGCCTCGTCCTGCTGGCCGTGTCCGTGGCGGTGCTGGCGGGCCTGCGCGACCGTTGGATGACAGCGGGATGAGCCGGCCCGACGAGGCCGCCTCCGCCGCCCCGCACGCATCGGACGCATCGCGCGCACCGCACTCACCGCACGCACCGGACGCGTCCGCCGCCCCCGACGGCCACGCAGGCGCCGACGCCACGGCATGCGTCTACGGTCACGCAGGCACCGCCTCCGAGGCCGGACTCGACACCCACCTCGTCGTCGAACGCGGCGCGTTCCGGCTCGATGTGGCGATGACGGTCGCGCCCGGTGAGGTCGTCGCCCTGCTCGGCCCCAACGGCGCCGGAAAGACCACCGCGCTGCGTGCCCTCGCCGGTCTTACGCCGCTCACCGGCGGCCGTCTGCGGCTGGACGGCACTGCGCTGGAACGTACGCCGCCGGAGTCCCGCCCGGTCGGTGTCGTCTTCCAGGACTATCTGCTCTTCCCGCACCTGAGCGCCCTGGACAACGTGGCCTTCGGACCGCGCTGCCAGGGCGCGACCAGGGCGCAGGCGCGGGCGCAGGCCGCCGAGTGGCTGGACCGCCTGGGTCTCACGGAGCACGCCGGCGCCAAGCCACGCAAGTTGTCCGGCGGTCAGGCCCAGCGGGTCGCCCTGGCCCGTGCGCTGGCCACCCGCCCGCGTCTGCTGCTCCTCGACGAGCCGCTGGCCGCACTGGACGCCCGCACCCGTCTGGAGGTCCGTGCCCAACTACGCCGCCATCTGGCCGAGTTCGAGGCTGTCGCCGTCCTCGTCACGCACGACCCCCTGGACGCCATGGTGCTGGCCGACCGGCTGGTCGTCGTCGAACACGGCCGGGTCGTCCAGGAAGGCGCCCCGTCCGACATCGCCCGCCATCCCCGTACGGAGTACATCGCGCAGCTGGTCGGCCTGAACCTCTACCGGGGCGAGGCCGACGGTCACACCGTCCGCCTCGACGCCGGCCCGCGCCTCACCACCACGGAGGTCCTGTCCGGCCCGGTCTTCGTGGCGTTCCCGCCGAGTGCGGTCACCCTCCACCGCTACCGGCCCCACGGCTCCAGCGCGCGCAACCTCTGGCGCTGCCGGGTCGCCGGTCTGGAGACCCACGGCGACCAGATCCGCGCCGACCTCTCCGGAGAGCTCCCGCTCGCCGCGGACCTCACCACGGTCGCCGCCGCCGAACTCGATCTCCACCCCGGCGCGGAGGTGTGGGCGACGGTGAAGGCGGCCCAGACCCACGCCTACCCGGTCTGAGACCCCGCCGGCCCCGCTCGGCCAGGGCCCGGCCGGGACCGGCCCGAACAGGGCCCGGCGGGGACCGGCCGCTCAGCCGGCCGTCAGGGTGATGTCCCGCTCCTGTGCCGCGTGGAAGCGGGGCAGCGGCAGGCCGCCCTGGGGACGCAGCTCCATCAGCGTGGCCTCGACGTGGGCCGCGCCGGGGGCAAGGTCGTTCGGAGTGGTCTTGCCGGTGTTCTGCCAAATGTGTTCGGCACCGTCGCACACTGCACGGGTACCGCCGATGCCGTGCCGGCCCTTGCCGGAGTCCCGGCCGACGGAGGAGCTGACGAAGACGGGGCCCGTGTTGCCGACACAGCGATACGTGCCCGAGAGGGTGATGGTGCCGTCCGCGGCGATACGGCCGACCGGGTCGGCGGTGACGTAATCCGACGGATCCGCGGTGGCCGTGACCGCCGGGGCGGCGAGCAGGATCAGCACGGCACCGGCGGCCGCGGCGGAGAGGGTGCGGCGCAACGACATGGAGGAACCTCCTGTTGTGGGGGCCTCCACAGGTACCCGGCGGACACGCCCGGGGCGGTGATCGTCACTCCTTCGGTGGCGAGTCCGCACCGGTCGTCGGCGAACGGTCCTGGGGTTGTCCTGGTGCTGTCACGCTTGCCGGCACCCTCTGGAGATGCCCGCGGGCCGGGCGCATGCTCTGCCCATGGGGGCCGACCGGACGGCCGACCCCACCGACGTGGAGGTACTCCATGTGTTCTCTCCAGCTCCCCAGCGCTTCTGCCGACGCCCACTCGGTACACCTCGCGCACATCGTCGCCGCCCACCCCGAGCAGGGCTGGAACCTGCTGTGCGACGGCACGATCGTCTTCGACGACTCCGGCGAGCTGCTGCCCGACGGCCGGGTGGTGGACCCGCACCGGGTGACCGCCCAGCAGCTCGCCGTCGCCGCCTGACCGAACCTGCCTGACCGAACCTGCCCGGCCGGTGACGCGCGGCTGGGCTCGGACAGCTGGAGGCGGACGCCTGGTGACGGGCGGCCGGTGACTGGTGTCGGTCGCTGATCCCGGTCACCCGGTCGCTGATCCCGGTCACCCGCTCACCGGTCCCGATCACCGTCACTGGTCACTGGTCACTGGTCACTGGTCACGGCAAAGGGTCCCGGTCAGCGATCCAGTACCGCGAACCCGTCCAGTTCGACGAGGGCCTGTTCGTCCCAGAGCCGTACGATCCCGACGACCGCCATCGCCGGATAGTCACGTCCCGCCGACTCCCGCCAGATCGCGCCCAGTTCGGCGGCGTGCTCGCGATACGCGGCGACGTCCGTGACATAGACGGTGACGCGCGCCAGGTCCGACGGCGTGCCGCCCGCCGCCCTCAGCGCGGCCAGCAGATTCGCCAGCGCCCGGGTGAACTGTTCCGGCAACGACTCCCCCACGACCTTCCCGCCGGCGTCCAGTGCGGTCTGGCCCGCCAGGAAGACGATCCGCCGGCCGGCGGCGACGACGGCGTGGGAGAAGCCGGTGGGCGGGGAGAGTTCGGGCGGATTGACGCGCTCCATGCTCACCTGGCCTCCAGGTCTGCGAGTTCGGCGTACAACTCCCGCGCGATGATGCCGCGTTGGACCTCACTGGCACCCTCGTAGATCCGCGGCGCGCGTACCTCCCGGTAGAGGTGCTCGAGCAGATGGCCGCGCTGCAACGCCCGTGCGCCATGGAGTTGCGCGGCCGTGTCGACTACGTACTGCGCGGTCTCGGTGGCGAACAGCTTGGCCATCGCGGCACGCTTGGGAACGTCGGTTGCGCCGCTGTCGTACGCCGCTGCCGCGGCGTGGACCATCAGACGCGCGGCCTCCGTGCGCAGGGCCATCTCGGCGACCTGGTGGGCGACGGCCTGAAGGTCACTCAACTTGCCTCCGAAAGCGTCTCGTTGTGCGGTGTGGGCCAGGGTCGCGTCGAGTGCGGCCTGTGCCATCCCGACGGCGAAGGCGCCGACGCTGGGGCGGAACAGGTTGAGGGTGCCCATGGCGACCCGGAAGCCGCGGTCGGGCTCGCCGAGCACGTCGTCCATCGTGACCGGGACGGCGTCGAAGCGGAGGGCGCCGACGGGGTGCGGGGAGAGCATGTCGAGGGCGGAGCCGGTGAGGCCGGGGCGGTCGGCGGGAACCAGGAACGCGGTCACGCCCCGGGCGCCCGCCCCCGTGGTGGTGCGGGCGAAGACGGTGTAGAAGTCGGCTTCGGGAGCGTTGGAGATCCAGCACTTCTCCCCGGTCAGCCGCCATCGGTTCGGTCTGCCCTGCCCGTCCAGCCCGTCCTTCGCGTCCCGCCCGTCCGGTTCGGCCGCAAGTGACAGGGCCGCCGCGTCCGAGCCCGCGCCCGGCTCGCTCAGGGCGAACGCGGCGATCGCGGCGCCGTCGGCGACACGGGGCAGCCAGTGCCGCCGCTGGGCGGGTGTGCCGTGGGCGTGGACCGGATGCGCGCCCAGCCCTTGCAGCGCGAGCGCGGTCTCCGCCTCGGTGCAGGCGTGGGCGAGGGACTCGCGCATCAGACAGAGGTCGACGGCGCCGGAGGTGAACAGCCGCGGCAGCAGCCCGAGCCGGCCGAGTTCGGCGACGAGCGGGCGGTTGACGCGTCCCGGTTCGCCCTTCTCCGCGAGTGGGCGGAGCCGCTCGGCGGCCAGGGCACGCAGCTCGGCGCACCAGGCGGTCTGTGCCGGTTCGAGCGAGAATGCGGGCATCGCCTGTCCCCTCTGCTGTACCTGCCGTACGTGACGTGCCTTGTCCGAAGCCTTCCTTACCTGCCGCGCCACACCTGACCCCTGCCCCACCGGTGCCTGCCCCACCGGTGCCTGCCCCACGAGGATATCGCGCACCGTTGACTGTCGTCACCAAGGCGCTACGCTCGTTGCGCGACCCCAAGACGAGGCCGGCCCGGGCAGCCCAGCCGGACAGTCCATCCAGGCAAGGGGGCGAACGCCCATGAACGTCTCGGCCCACGTCGACACCTTCGCGCGCGACCACCTTCCGCCGCCCGGCCTGTGGCCGGACCTCCGCTTCGATCTGCCCGAACTGCACTACCCCGACCGGGTGAACTGCGCCGCCGAGCTGCTCGACCGCGCCGACCCGGAGCGGCCCGTGTTCCACACCCGCTCCGGCCCGTCCTGGACGTACGGGGAGCTGCGTACCCGCGTCGACCGGATCGCTCATGTGCTGAGCGGCGATCTCGGAGTCGTCCCCGGCAACCGGGTGCTGCTGCGCGGCCCCACCACGCCCTGGCTCGCGGCCTGCTGGCTGGCGGTGCTGAAGGCGGGCGCGATCGCGGTCACCGTGCTGGCCCAGCAGCGGCCGAAGGAACTGCGCACCCTGTGCGAGATCGCGCGGGTGGAGCACGCGCTGTGCGACATCAGGGCCGTCGACGACCTCGCCAAGGCGGAGATACCCGGGCTCCGGATCACGACGTACGGCGGTGACGCGCCCGACGACCTGCTGAACCGGTCGGCGCCGCCGGATCCGTACGAGGCTGTCGCAACGGCTTCCGACGACGTGGCGCTGATCGCGTTCACCTCCGGCACCACCGGCCGCCCGAAGGGCTGCATGCACTTCCACCGGGACGTGCTGGCGATCGCCGACACCTTCTCGCGGCATGTGCTGAAACCGCTGCCGGACGATGTCTTCGCCGGCAGTCCCCCGCTCGGCTTCACCTTCGGCCTCGGCGGGCTGGTCGTCTTCCCGATGCGGGCCGGCGCCAGCGCGCTGCTGCTCGAACAGGCGGGCCCGCGGCAGCTGTTGTCCGCCATCGCCGAACACCGGGTGACCGTGCTGTTCACGGCGCCCACCGCCTACCGCGCGATGCTCGGCGACCTGAACCGCCCGCACGAGCGGAACGGCCCCGGCGCGCACGACGTCTCCTCGCTGCGCCGTTGCGTCTCCGCCGGCGAGAACCTGCCCGCCGCGACCTGGCGGGCCTGGCACGAACGGACCGGGCTCCGGCTGATCAACGGCATCGGCGCCACCGAGCTGCTGCACATCTTCATCTCGGCCGCCGACGAACACATCCGGCCCGGTGCGACCGGCGTCCCCGTCCCCGGCTGGCACGCGCGCGTACAGGACCCCGGCGGCAGCCCGGTGCCAGACGGTGAGCCCGGACTGCTGGCCGTGCGCGGCCCGGTCGGCTGCCGCTACCTCGCAGACGGCCGCCAGCGGCAATACGTGCGCGACGGCTGGAACGTCACCGGCGACACCTATGTCCGCGAGACCGACGGCTACTTCCGGTACGTCGCCCGCGCGGACGACATGATCATCTCGGCCGGGTACAACATCGCGGGCCCCGAGGTCGAGGACGCGCTGCTGCGCCATCCGGACATGCTGGAGGCGGCGGTGGTGGGACGGCCCGACGCACACCGGGGACAGGTGGTCGTCGCGTTCGCCGTCCTGCGGGAGGGTGCCCTGCCCGACGCGGAGGCACTGCGCGACTTCCTCAAGGAGGAGCTGGCACCGTACAAGTGTCCGCGCGAGTTCGTCTTCCTGGACGCGCTCCCGCGCACGGCGACCGGAAAACTGCAGAGATTCAGACTGCGCGTCGAGGGTGACACCCACGACCACACCGCAAGCCTCACCCAGAGCCATCACCTCGGCGATGACACCGATGGTGACCAGCAGTGATACCGAAGACCTAAGATGATCAACGTGTCCGACCAGCCCGCACCCCGGTCTCTCATCGTCACGCTCTACGGCGCGTACGGCCGCTTCGCCCCGGGCCCGGTGCCCGTCGCCGAGCTGATCCGGCTGCTCGCCGCGGTCGGTGTCGACGCGCCCTCCGTGCGCTCCTCGGTGTCCCGGCTGAAGCGACGCGGGCTGCTGCTGCCGGCCCGTACGGCGCACGGCGCGGCCGGGTACGAACTGTCCGGCGAGGCACGGCAGTTGCTGGAGGACGGGGACCGGCGCATCTACGCCACGACCCCGCACGCGGACGAGGGCTGGGTACTGGCGGTGTTCTCCGTGCCGGAGTCGGAGCGCCAGAAGCGGCACGTGCTGCGGTCGCGGCTCGCGGGCCTGGGGTTCGGTACCGCCGCCCCGGGCGTGTGGATCGCTCCGGCGCGTCTGCACGACGAGGCCCGGCACACCCTCCGGCGGCTGCGTCTCGACCCGTACGTGGACCTCTTCCGGGGCGAGCACCTGGGCTTCTCGCCGACCGTCGAGTCCGTCGCCCGCTGGTGGGACCTGGCGGCCATCGCCAAGGAGCACGAGACGTTCCTCGACAGCCACGCCCGCGTGCTGCACGCCTGGCGGCAGCGTCCGGACACCCCGCCGGAGGAGGCCTACCGCGACTACCTCCTCGCCCTGGACTCCTGGCGTCACCTGCCCTACACCGACCCCGGCCTGCCCGCCCGTCTGCTCCCGGAGGACTGGCCGGGAGCCCGCTCGGCAGCGGTCTTCCAGGGCCTGCACGACCGCCTGCGCGACGCGGGCGCGGAGTTCGCGGGAGTGACCCCGGACGCGCCGTGAGTCACCCGGCCGGACCTCGGGTTCCGCGGCCGGTCCTCTCCGCCGCGGGCGGGTCCGTACGGCCGGTGCGTGGGGGACGGCTTCCCGCCCGGTAGGGGGCGGGCCAGGTGGCGCCCGGTCCGGTGTAGTTCTGTTCGGCGGCCGCGTGCAGGGTCCAGTTCGGGTCGTAGAGGTGGGGCCGGGCGAGGGCGCACAGGTCCGTACGGCCCGCCAGTATCAGCGAGTTGACGTCGTCCCAGGAGGAGATGGCGCCGACCGCGATCACAGGTACCTTCACCTCGTGCCGGATCCGGTCCGCGAACGGGGTCTGGTAGGAGCGTCCGTACTCGGGCCGTTCCTCGGCCACCACCTGTCCGGTCGACACGTCGATCGCGTCGGCGCCGTGCGCGGCGAAGGCGCGGGCGATCTCGACGGCGTCGTCGGCCGAAGTGCCGCCCCGGGCCCAGTCGGTGGCGGAGATGCGGACGGTCATCGGCCGTTCGGCCGGCCATACCGCGCGGACCGCGTCGAAGACCTCCAGCGGGAACCGCAGCCGCTTGGCGAGCGAGCCTCCGTAGGCGTCCGTGCGGTGGTTGGTCAGCGGGGAGAGGAATCCGGAGAGCAGGTAGCCGTGGGCGCAGTGCAGTTCGAGGAGATCGAAGCCGGACCGGGCGGCCCGCCGCGCCGCTTCGGCGAACTCGTGCCGGAGGTCGGTGAGTTGGGCCCGGGTGAGCTCGCGGGGCATTTGACCGTCCGGCTTGTACGGCAGCGGGGAGGCGGCCACGAGCGGCCAGTTGCCGTCGGGCAGTGGTTCGTCCATGCCCTCCCACATCAGTCTCGTCGAGCCCTTGCGCCCGGAGTGGCCGAGCTGGACGCCGATCGCGGTGCCCGGCGCCCGGTCGTGCACGAAGTCGGTGACGCGCCGCCAGGCATCGGCCTGCCGAACGGTGTAGAGGCCGGTGCAGCCGGGCGTGATGCGCCCTTGAGGGGACACGCACACCATCTCCGTCATCACCAGTCCGGCCCCGCCGAGTGCGCGGGCGCCGAGGTGGACGAGGTGGAAGTCGCCGGGCAGGCCGTCGGTGGCGGAGTACATGTCCATGGGCGAGACGACGACCCGGTTGCGCAGGGTCAGGCCACGCAGCCGGAACGGGGTGAACATCGGGGGCGTCCCGGGCGGGCAGCCGGCCTCCCGCTCCACGGCCTCGGTGAAGCGGGGATCGCGCAGCCTCAGGTTGTCGTGGGTGACCCGGCGGCTGCGGGTGAGCAGGTTGAAGGCGAACCTTCGGGGCAGCTGGTCGAGGTAGAGGCCGATGTTCTCGAACCACTCCAGGCTGGCTCGGGCGGCCCGCTGGGTGGAGGCGACGACGGGCCTGCGCTCCTCCTCGTAGGCGGCCAACGCCTCGCGGATGTCCGGGCGTTCGCGCAGACAGGCCGCCAGCGCCAGGGCGTCCTCGACGGCGAGCTTGGTGCCGGAGCCGATGGAGAAGTGGGCGGTGTGGGCGGCGTCGCCCAGCAGGACGACATTGTCGTGCGACCAGCGTTCGTTGACGACGGTACGGAAGACGGTCCAGGCGGAGTTGTTGGTTTTGAGTGAACGTCCGCCGAGGGCGTCCGCGAAGATCTTGGCGCAGCGCTCGACCGACTCCCGCTCGTCGAGTTCGTCGAAGCCGGCTGCCCGCCAGACCTCCTCGCGCATCTCGACGATCACGGTCGAGGCGTCAGCCGCGTAGGGGTAGCCGTGCAGTTGCATCACGCCGTACGGGGTCTCGGCGATCTCGAAGCGGAAGGCGTCGAAGGCGAAGTCCGCGGCGAGCCAGATGTAACGGCAGTGGTGGCCGGCCATATGGGGGCGGAACACCTGGGCGTACGCCTCACGGGTGGTGCTGTGCACACCGTCGGCGGCGATGACGAGGTCGTACTCCTCGGCCAACCGGGCGGGGTGCGGCGCCTCGCTGCGAAAGCGCAGGTCGACGCCGAGGGAACGGCAGCGTTCGTGCAGGATCTCCAGGAGTCCGCGCCGGCCGAGGGCGGCGAAGCCGTGCCCGGTGGAGGTGTGCCGGGTGCCGCGGTGCACGATGTCGATGTCGTCCCAGCGGACGAAGGCCCGCTGGAGGGCCGCGAAGACCTGCGGGTCGGCGTGTTCTATGCCGCCGAGGGTCTCGTCGGAGAGGACGACTCCGAAGCCGAAGGTGTCGTCGGGGGCGTTGCGTTCCCACAGGGTGATCTCGCGGGTGGGGTCGAGGCGTTTCAGCAGGGCCGCCGCGTAGAGACCGCCGGGGCCGCCGCCGATGACCGCGACCCGCAGGGGGCGGCTGGTCGGTTCGGGCGGCTGCGGGTGCGTGGTGGCCGGTCGTGCCCCTCGGCGGAGCCGCTTGTCGACACTGTCCCGCACCCCTGGGGATGGTGCCCGCACGCCGGCCGCCACGCCTACCGCCCCCGCCACTTCGGAGGCCGCTTGTCCTTGAACGCCGCGTGGAACTCCGCGTAGTCCTCGCCGTTCATCAGGAGGGCCTGGGTCGCGGCGTCCAGTTCCACCGCCGCCGCCAGGGGCATGTCCAGCTCGGCCGTCAGCAGGGCCTTCGTCTGGGCGTACGCCAGGGCCGGGCCGTCGGCGAGGCGACGGGCCAGCGCCTGTGCCGCCTCGTCGGACCTGCCCTCGTCCGTCAGTTCGCTGATCAGGCCGATGCGCTCGGCCTCGGGGGCGCGGACGGTTTCCCCGAGCATGAGCAGCCGGGTGGCGTGACCGAGGCCCACGACCCGGGGCAGCAGATAGGCGGCCCCCATGTCGCCGCCGGAGAGACCGACACGGGTGAAGAGGAACGCGAAGCGGACGCTGGGGTCGGCGATCCGGAAGTCCGCGGCCAGGGCGAGGACCGCGCCGGCGCCCGCGGCCACCCCGTGCAGGGCCGCGACGACCGGGAACGGGCACTCCCGTACGGCGCGCACGACCTGGCCGGTCATCCGGTTGAAGTCGAGGAGCCGGCCGGTATCCATGCCGAGGGTGGCGCCGATGATCTCGTCGACGTCTCCGCCGGAACAGAAACCGCGGCCCTCGCCGGCCAGTACCAGGGCGCGGACCGACCGTTCCCGGGACAGTTCGGCGAGCAGGTCGCGCAGGTCGGCGTAGGCGCCGAAGGTGAGGGCGTTGAGTTTCTCCGGACGGGCCAGGGTGACGGTGGCGACACCGTCGGTGAGTTCGACGCGCAGGTGGCGCCAGTCGGAGGTGCGGGCGGCGGAGCCGGTGAAGGGACTCATGAGGGCGGCCTCCTCGACAGTCACCTCCGAAGTTATCACCTACTTCTGACTGTCGTCATGAGTACGCGATAGAACGGCCGGGGAGAATCACCGTGTCACCGCACGACATGTTCTCGTCACACACGTCACCGGTCGTCAATAGCGCGGTAACAACGGGATCGGATGCGCGAGCGTGACCGTTGATGGGGGTAAGCCGCCGGACAGGGACCGAAGGTCCCCTACGGTGCCCGCCGAGCGCCTCTGCCGGAGGCCGCCGTACCATTCCTGAAGTTGAAAGCAGGACCGTCTGATGTCGATCACCGGAACCTGCGCCATGAACGGACTCGCCTTGCACGAACGCCCCTCCGAGCCGGCCGCCTCCTGGCGTATCGCGCTGCCGCACTCCGCCGCGGCCGTGCCGGTGGCCCGTGCGCTGGTCCGTACGGCGCTGGCCGATTTGAAGCACGGGGCCGACAGCGACACCGCGGAACTGCTCACCGCCGAGCTGGTGGCGAACGCCGTGGAGCACACCGCGGGGGAATCCCCGATCGAGCTGGTGCTGGAGCTGCAGCCGACCGGCTGCCGGGTCGAGGTGCACGACCCCGACCCGGTGCCGCCCGGCGATCTCACCCGCCCTTCCGGGGAGGAGCCCGATCCCTGGCAGGAGCACGGGCGCGGGCTGCTGCTGATCCGCGCCCTGAGCTCGTCCTGCGGGCACCGGCCCACCCAGCAGGGCAAGGCCGTGTGGTTCAGGCTGGCCGCCGTACCACCGCAGTGGCGTCCGCACCCGGCGTGACGTCGGCCGCTGCGACCTCCTGGGGCCCGGCCTCGCCGGACCCCGCCCCGGCGGGAGTGACCCGCGTCGACCGTGCGGCGATCACCGCGAAGCCGAGGACGGTGAAAGGCCCGCCTTCCGCGGCGGGACCACTCAGGCGAGGGTCGCCACGAGTACGGCCTTGATCGTGTGCAGGCGGTTCTCCGCCTCGTCGAAGACGACCGAGTGAGCCGACTCGAACACCTCGTCCGTCACTTCGAGGGAGTCCAGGCCGTGGCGCTCGTGGATCTCGCGGCCGACCTTGGTGCCGAGGTCGTGGAAGGCCGGGAGGCAGTGCAGGAACCTGACGTCCGGGTTGCCGGTGGCACGCAGGACGTCCATGGTCACGGCGTACGGGCCGAGGGCGGCGATCCGCTCGTCCCACACCTCCTTGGGCTCCCCCATGGAGACCCACACGTCGGTGGCGACGAAGTCGGCGCCGGCCACGCCCTCGGCGAGGTCCTCGGTGAGCAGGATCGTGGCACCGGAACCCTCGGCCAGTTCACGGGCCCGCGCGATCACCTCGTCCGCGGGCCAGTACTCCTTGGGCGCGACGATACGGACGTCCATGCCGAGCAGGGCTCCGGTGACCAGGTAGGAGTTGCCCATGTTGAACCGGGCGTCGCCGAGGTAGGCGAGGGCGATCCCGCCGCCTGCGAGATCCTTGTCGCAGTGCTCGGTCATCGTGAGCACGTCGGCGAGCATCTGGGTGGGGTGCCAGTCGTCGGTGAGACCGTTGTACACGGGCACGCCCGCGTGGGCGGCGAGCTCCTCGACCTTGTGCTGACTGTCCCCCCGGTACTCGATGCCGTCGTACATCCGGCCCAGCACCCGGGCGGTGTCCTTCACGGACTCCTTGTGCCCGATCTGGGAGCCGGAGGGGTCGAGATACGTCGTCGAAGCGCCCTGGTCGGCGGCGGCGACCTCGAACGCGCAGCGGGTGCGCGTCGAGGTCTTCTCGAAGATCAGGGCGATGTTCCTGCCGCGCAGGTGCTGGACCTCGGTCCCGGCCTTCTTGGCGGCCTTCAGCTCGGCGGCCAGCTCGATCAGGCCGCGGAACTCCTCCTCGGTGAAGTCCAGCTCCTTGAGGAAGTGGCGGCCGGCGAGGGCGGTCGGAACTGTCGCCATGGGGGTCGCTCCAGAAGTGCGGTGAAGAGATGCAGTGCACGGCACTGCGGTGGCAGGGACCCTCGGAAGTCTATACGACACTAGGCATTTTTATACAGACACTCGTGCGCCTATACGGCACTCCGTTCGACGGGACAGCTCATGCAGCGTGGCCCGCCCCTCCCCCGGCCCAGCTCGCTGCCGGGGATCTCGATCACTTCGATGCCCTGCTTGCGCAGATGGGTGTTGGTGGTGACGTTGCGCTCGTAGGCGACGACGACTCCCGGCTCCACGGCGAGGACGTTGCAGCCGTCGTCCCACTGCTCGCGTTCGGCCGCGTGCACGTCCTGGGTCGCTGTGAGCACGCGGATCTCGCTCAGGCCGAGAGCCGCGGCGATCGCGCGGTGCATGTGCTCCGGCGGATGGTCGGTGACCTTCAACTCCTTCTCGCCGACGCCCGGTTCGATCGTGTACGAGCGCAGCATGCCGAGGCCCGCGTACTGGGTGAAGATGTCGCCGTCGACCATGGTCATCACGGTGTCGAGGTGCATGAAGGCGCGCCGCTTCGGCATGTCGAGGGCCACGATGGTCTCCGCCGAGCCCGCCGCGAACAGCTTGTGGGCGAGCATCTCGACGGCCTGCGGGGTGGTGCGCTCGCTCATGCCGATCAGCACGGCGCCGTTGCCGATGACGAGGACGTCACCGCCCTCGATGGTGGACGGATAGTCGGCCTGCCCCTCGGACCAGACGCGGAACGTCTCACCGCGGAAGAGGGGGTGGTGCCGGTAGATCGCCTCGAAGTGGACGGTCTCGCGCTGCCGGGCCGGCCAGCGCATGGCGTTGATGGCGACGCCGTCGTAGATCCAGGCGGAGGTGTCGCGGGTGAAGAGGTGGTTGGGGAGCGGGTCGAGGAGGAACTCGTCGAGGTCCATGACATGGAAGCGCACGGAGGTCGGTTCGGGGTGCGCCTCCAGGAACTCCCGCTTGGTCATGCCGCCGACGAGGGCCTCCACCAGTTCCGGGGCGGGGAGCGTCTCGAAGGCGGCGCGGAGGTGGTCGGTGGCGAGCACCCCGTACTCCTTCTCGTCGAAGACGCGGTCCAGGACGAGCGCTCGGGCCGCCGGGATCTCCAGGGCCTCGGTGAGCAGGTCGCCGAAGAGGTGCACGGCGACCCCGCGATCGCGCAGCACGTCGGCGAACCCGTCGTGCTCGGCGCGCGCCCGGCGCACCCACAGCACGTCGTCGAAGAGAAGGGCGTCCTTGTTGCTGGGGGTGAGCCTTTTGAGCTCGAGATCCGGCCGGTGAAGGATGACGCGGCGCAGCCGCCCGGCCTCGGAGTCGACGTGGAATCCCATGTCTCCATCCTGACCATCGGGGACCACCTTCACCCCCTACCGGACCGATTCCGCACGAGCTTGTTCGGCTGCCCCTCCCCATCCGCTCGTTCTCGTCCCCTTGACGACAACAGGAGTCGCGACTATCGTTCCCCTTATCGTCGCACTGACGAAAAACGGAACCAGGGGGGTCTCTCATGGCCGACATCACCCGGCGCCTGGGCTGGCGCCATCTGCGCGGCGCCCCCACGGCGCATGTGCGCCACCACCGCTCCGGCGAACTGGTGCACGACGGACCGGGACTCAGCTTCTGGTTCCGCTCACTGAGCGCCGCGCTCTCCGAAGTACCCGTGGACGACCGCGAGTTGGCGATGACCTTCCACGCCCGTACGGTCGACTTCCAGGATGTGACGGTGCAGGCGACGGTGACCTACCGGGTCAGCGACCCGGCCGTCGCGGCCGCCCGGCTCGACTTCTCCATCGACCCGGACACGGGTGTGTGGCGCGGTGCGCCCCTGGAGCAGCTCGGCACGCTGCTGACCGAGACGGCGCAGCAGCACGCGCTGGACGTCCTCGCGCGTACGTCGCTGTCGTCGGCGCTGGTGGACGGCGTGACCTCGGTGCGGGAGCGGGTCGCCGCGGGGCTGGCGGCGGAGCCGCGGCTGCCGGCCACGGGCATCGAGATCGTGGCCGTGCGGGTCGTCGCGCTGCGTCCCGAGCCGGAGGTGGAGCGGGCGCTGCGCACCCCGGCGCGTGAGCAGATCCAGCAGGAGGCCGACCGGGCCACGTACGAGCGGCGGGCGGTGGCCGTCGAGCGGGAGCGGACGATCGCCGAGAACGAACTGGCCAGCAAGATCGAACTGGCCCGCCGCGAGGAGCAGTTGGTCGAGCAGCGCGGCACGAACACCCGGCGCGAGGCGGAGGAGAACGCGGCGGCGGACAAGGTACGGGCGGAGGCGGAGGCGACCCGGTCCGTGCGGCTCGCGGAGGCGGAGGCCGCGAGGGCGGTGAAGCTGGCCGAGGCCGAGGCCGAGAAGCAGGTGCGGCTGGCGGACGCCGAGGCTCAGCGCACCGAGCGGCTGACGCTGGCGGAGGCGGCGCGTACGGTCCGCCTCGCGGAGGCGGAAGCGGCCCGCTCGGTGCAGCTCGCCCATGCCGAGGCGCAGGCGGCGCGCGAGGTCGGGGAGGCCCGGGCCCAGGCCCAGGCGGCCTGGCTGCGGGTCCACGCCGACGTCGACGTAACGACCCTGCACGCCCTCACCGGGACGCGCCTCGCGGAGAACCTGCCGCGCATCGACAGCGTGACGATCTCGCCGGACGTCCTCACCGGACTCCTGTCGAGGCTCGGCGCCGGGGAACCCGGATGAGTCTCGCCCCGCGGGCCGTGCTGGTCCACCGCACCACGGAGTACGAGGAGTTGGTGGCCCGGCACGGCACCCACGGCCAGGCCGCCTTCTTCCTCTCCTCGCGGGGCCGGGACATCGAGGAGGTCGCCGAGCGCCACCGGCGCACCAGGCGCGCCCTGGCTGAGGTGACCGCCGCGATCCCCCTGACCTGGCGTCAGACTCGGGTGGAGCGCAGGGACTTGGACCGCTTTCTCTTCGCGCCCGAGGACGTGGTGGTCGTGGTCGGCCAGGACGGACTGGTGGCCAACGTCGCCAAGTACCTGGCCGGTCAGCCGGTGGTGGGCATCGACACCGATCCCGGCCGCAATCCGGGCGTCCTGGTACGCCACCGCCCGGGGGACGCCCGGCTGCTCCTGCCCGCCGTGCTCGCGGCCGGCACCGGCACGGCCGAACTGACCATGGTGGAGGCGGTCGCCGACGACACGCAGCGGCTGCTGGCCCTCAACGAGATCTACCTGGGCGCCCCGGGCCACCAGACCGCCCGCTACCGCCTGGGCCTCGACGACGACGGGGGTGCCGTCGAGGCCCAGGCCTCCTCCGGGGTGCTGGTGGGCACGGGTACGGGAGCGACCGGCTGGATCCGGTCGGTGTGGCAGGAGCGGGGCGGCGGCCGGACCGAGGCCGGCCTGCGGCTGCCGGGCCCGTCGGAGGACCGGCTGGTGTGGTTCGTACGGGAGGCGTGGCCGTCCCCCGCGACCGGCACCTCCCTGGTCGCGGGCGAACTCACGGCCGGCGGCCACCTCACCCTCACGGTCGAGTCGGAACGTCTCATCGCCTTCGGCGACGGGATCGAGAGCGACGCGGTGGAACTGACGTGGGGGCAGCGGGTACGGGTGGGGAGGGCGGGGGCGGCACTGCGGCTCGTCGGCTGAGCGGCGGCGGCGCCCTCACCAGCCGGGCCGCGCCCCGCCCGGGACCTCGCTGCCGATGTGCGCGGCCAGCCGTTCCGCCCGGGGCGGGTCGCCCCGGGCGGTCACGTGGACGAAGACGGTGTGCTGCTCGGCCCACCCCCGCTCCTGGGCGTGCTCGGCGCGGAACACCACCTGGACGCCGTCGTACGTCGACAACCCGTACTGGTTCGCCGCCGGATCGTCCGGCCAGGTTCCGTGCCGGACGATGGAGGCCGGGCCCGGGCCCGGAGCCGCCGCGAACCGTTCCTCGACGCTCCCCGTCGGGGCGTCCACCATGATCTCGAGCGGCAGACGCGCCTCCGGAGCGGCATCGTCCGTCGCCGTCACCTCGACGTCGAACGTGAGGTCGTCACCCGTCGCAGGGTCGATACGGACGTCCACATGGCCGAACCGCGCCCCGGGAAGGACCGCGGTCATCCGCCGCACGTCAGCGACCGTCCACAGCCGGACCGGTGGCCCGACCTCGGCGTCGGCCTCTTCTAGCAGCTTCTGGCAGCGCGCACGGGCGCCTGGCCTGCTTGTACGCGGCGGCCGCCGTCGGTGGTACGGGGAACGGGGTGCGGGGTACGGGGTACGGAGAACGGGGTACGCCCGCGGGTTGCCCGTGGACCGCACCGTCACCCGCTCCCGCCCGCCCGCGCCACCGCGTTTCGCACGGGCGGGACGGGCGGGGCACAGCGATGGGGCCCGGTCCGCGCCGACGGCACGGACCGGGCGAACGTCTCACAGCCGCGGGTCCACCGGCTCCGATTCCAGGGCCAGTACGCCGAACACCGCTTCGTGGACACGCCACAGGGGCTCGCCCTCCGCCAGCCGGGCCAGGGCCTCCAGGCCGAGGGCGTACTCGCGGATCGCCAGCGACCGCTTGTGGTTGAGGAAGCGGCCGCGCAGCCGGGCGAGGTTGTCGGGGCGGGTGTACTCCGGGCCGTAGATGATCCGGAGGTACTCGCGCCCCCGGCACTTGATGCCCGGCTGGACCAACCGGCCCTCCACACCGCGCACCAGAGCACCCAGCGGCTTGACGACCATGCCCTCGCCGCCCCGGCCCGTCATCTCCAGCCACCAGTCGACACCGGCCCGCACCGACTCGGCGTCGGCCGTGTCGACGTAGAGGCGTCGGGTGGTCTGGAGCAGACCCGTGTTGTCGTGTTCCACCAGCCGGTCGAGGAGCGAGAGCTGCTCGTCGTGGGGCAGGTCCGCCAGGCTGCGGCCCTGGACCGCGAGGATCTGGAACGGGGCCAGCCGCACGCCGTCCAGGCCGTCCGTGGTCCAGCAGTAGCGGCGGTACGCCTCCGTGAACGCGGCCGCGTCCGAGGCGCGTTCACGCTGGCGGGAGAGCAGCTCCCCGACGTCGACACCCCGGGCAGCGGCGCCCTCCAGGGCCGACAGCACACCCGGGAAGACCGCTCCGGACGCGGCTCCCACGGCCGCGTACTGCGAGCGCAGGAGACCCGAGGCCTTCAGCGACCAGGGCATCAGCTCGGCGTCCAGCAGGAGCCAGTCCGTGTCCAGTTCGGCCCAGAGACCCGCCTCCTCCACCGCCGTGCGTATCCGCCCGAGGATCTCCTCGGTCACGGTCTCGTCGTCGAAGAACGGCCGGCCCGTGCGCGTGTAGAGCGAACCCGTGGGGCCCACCCCGTCCGCCGCCGCGGAGCGGGAGGCGCCGCCGGCTCCGAACCGCTTGCGCGCCGTCTCCGCGTCCCGGCACACCAGGGCCACCGCCCTGGAACCCATGTGCTTCTCCTCGCACACGACCCGCGCCACACCGTCCTGCGCGTACTGCGCGAACGCCTCCGCCGGGTGCTCCAGATAGCCCTCGACGTGCGAGGTGGCCGTGGGCGCCATCGTCGGCGGGAGGTACGGCAGCAGGCGCGGGTCCACCGCGAACCGGCTCATGACCTCCAGGGCCGCGGCCGCGTTCTCCTCGCGGATGGAGACACGGTTCTGTCCCTCGTAACGGGTTTCGACGATACGTCGGCCGTGCACGTCCGCCAGGTCCAGCGGACGGCCGTCGTGCCCGCCGGGTGCCTCGGAGCGCAGCGGCTTCGTCGGCTCGTACCAGACCTGCTCCGCCGGTACGTCGACCAGCTCGCGTTCCGGCCAGCGCAGCGCGGTCAGCTTGCCGCCGAAGACGGCACCGGTGTCCAGGCAGATGGTGTTGTTCAGCCAGGTCGCCTCCGGAACGGGGGTGTGGCCGTAGACCACCGCCGCCCGGCCCCGGTAGTCCTCCGCCCACGGGTAGCGCACCGGCAGGCCGAACTCGTCGGTCTCTCCGGTGGTGTCGCCGTACAGCGCGTGCGAGCGGACGCGGCCGGAGGTGCGGCCGTGGTACTTCTCCGGCAGACCCGCGTGGCAGACCACGAGCCTGCCGCCGTCGAGGACGTAGTGGCTGACGAGGCCCGCGATGAACTCCCGTACCTCGGCGCGGAACTCCTCGCTCTCGCCCTCCATCTGCTCGATGGTCTCGGCCAGGCCGTGGGTGTGCTGGACCTGGCGTCCGCGGAGATGGCGGCCGTACTTGTTCTCGTGGTTGCCCGGCACGCAGAGAGCGTTGCCCGACCTGACCATCGCCATCACGCGGCGCAGAACGCCCGGGCTGTCCGGCCCCCGGTCGACCAGGTCGCCGACGAAGACGGCCTGCCGGCCCTCCGGGTGGACACCGTCGGCGTAGCCCAACTTGCCCAGCAGCGCCTCCAGTTCAAAGGCGCAGCCGTGGATGTCGCCGATGATGTCGAAGGGGCCGGTGAGGTGGGTCAGGTCGTTGTAGCGCTTCTCGGTGACGACCGAGGCGTGCTCGATGTCCTCGACGCCCCGCAGGACGTGCACCTTGCGGAAGCCCTCCCGCTCCAAGTGGCGCAACGAGCGCCGCAGTTCGCGGATGTGGCGCTGGATGACCCGGCGGGGCATGTCGGCACGGTCGGTGCGCGCCACGTTGCGTTCGGCACACACCTCCTCCGGCACGTCCAGGACGATGGCGATGGGCAGCACGTCGTGCTGCTTCGCCAGGTCGACCAGCTGACGGCGGGCTTCCGGCTGCACGCTGGTGGCGTCGACCACCGTGCGGCGGCCGGCCGCGAGCCGCTTGCCCGCGATGTAGTGCAGGACGTCGAAGGCGTCCCGCGTGGCGCTCTGGTCGTTCTCGTCGTCGGAGACCAGCCCTCGGCAGAAGTCGGAGGAGATGATCTCGGTGGGCTTGAAGTGCCGTCGGGCGAAGGTGGACTTGCCGGACCCGGACGCGCCGATCAGGACGACCAGGGAGAGATCGGTGACGGGCAGCACACGGCCCTGCCGGATGGAAACCTGAGTCTCGGTCATGCTGCCTTCGCCTCCTTCTCGTGCACGCTGCTCATGGTGAAAACGGCCATCTGGGTGGGCGGCCCGACCTCCGGGTCGTCCGGGCCGACCGGGACGAAGCCGACCTCGTAGCCGTGCCGTCCGGCGACCGCGGCCGCCCAGCCGCGGAACTCCTCGCGGGTCCACTCGAAGCGGTGGTCGCCGTGCCGGACATGGCCGGCCGGGAGGCTCTCCCAGCGGACGTTG
The DNA here is from genome assembly GCF_042737375.1 of Streptomyces sp. NPDC060000. NCBI lineage: Bacteria > Bacillati > Actinomycetota > Actinomycetes > Kitasatosporales > Streptomycetaceae > Streptomyces > Streptomyces sp. NPDC060000. The sequence goes on along the minus strand of NZ_JBHWUU010000015.1, from coordinate 48,904 downwards.
TACTCGACGTTCGGGGTGGTCACCAGGACCGTGCGCGGGCGGGCCGAGCCGAACACCGCGTACTCGAGGGCGGGCAGCCTGGGCAGGTCGAGGTGCTCGATCACCTCGCTGAGCACGGCGGCGTCGTAGCCCTTGAGCCGGGCGTCGGTGTAGGCGAGCGAGCTCTGGACGAGCTGGACACGGGAGGCCTGCCGCTCACCCATGCGGTCCAGCTTCAGGCGGCGGGAGGCGATGGTGAGTGCGCGCATCGAAACGTCGACGCCGACGATCTCGGTGAAACGCGGGTCCTTCAGCAGCGCCTGCACCAACTGGCCCTGTCCACAGCCGAGGTCGAGAACGCGGGCGGCCCCGGACTCCGTCAGCGCCGAGACGATCGCGTCGCGGCGCAGCACGGCCAGCGGGGTCGGGCGCTCCTCCGTCTCGGCCTCCGCCTCGACCGCGTTGTCGATCTCCTCGACCTCGCTGTCGTCGGCCTCGGCGAGCCGGACCAGTTCAAGACGCTCCATCGCCTGCCTGGTCAGCGACCAGCGGCGGGAGAGGTAGCGGCTCGTGATCAGTTTCTGCTGGGGGTGGTCGGACAGCCAGCCCTCACCGGCCCGCAGCAGCTTGTCGACCTCGTCGGAGGAGACCCAGTAGTGCTTGGCGTCGTCGAGGACGGGCAGCAGGACGTACAGGTGGCGCAGGGCCTCGGCGACGGTGAGGGTCTCCGACTCCAGGACCAGGCTCACGTACCGCGAGTCGCCCCACTCCTCGAACTCCGTGTCGAGGGGCACCGGTTCGACACGCACCGCCCAGCCGAGCGGCTCGAAGAGAGCGCGTACGAGGTCGGCGCCGCCGCGGGCGGGCAGCGCGGGCACCTCTACCCGCAACGGCCGTGTCTGCGCGGGCAGTTCGGGCTTCGCCGCGCACACCCCGCGCATGGCGCTGGAGAACACGCCGCTCAGGGCGACCGCGAGCAGCGAGGAGGCCGCGTAGGGGCGGTCGTTGACGTACTGCGCGAGAGCCGCGTCCGGAGCGCCGCCCCGGCCCTTGCCCTTGCCGCGCCGGACCAGCGCCACTGCGTCCACCTCCAGCAGCAGCGCCGCCGTGCAGCGCTCGGCACCGGCCTCGGGGTAGAGGACGTGGGCCTTGCCGTAGGAGGTGGAGAACGCCTGCGCCTTGTCAGGATGCTTGTGCAGCAGGAAGCCCAGGTCTGTGGCGGGACGTTCGGGGGTGCCGGTGGTGCTGATCGTCAGGAACACGTGGGTGCCTCGGTAAGGTTCGGAAAAAGGAACGGAAGCGCTGTTCGTGCGCTCACCCGCCCCTACAACGTACAGAGAACGCTCCAGCGCCACTCACGTTTTTCCCAGTCGGCCACCACCCGTCCCCGCTGGTCAGACACTGGCCCGGACGCCGTGTCGAGGGGCGGGCCGGACACCGAATCGGCGGGGGCGGCGGGCCGACCGGCAGGACTGCGATGCGGCCGTGAGGACCGGTCGGCCATCGCGGCCGGACCGCGTTCGGCATAACGGTCGGCCCGTCGCCTGGCGGTGGGCCACGGCACGTCGTAACGCTCGGCCGCACGAGCGACCGGCCATCCTTCATCAACGATCAGACGCCCCGGGCGAAGACGGGCACGGGGAGTCAGAGCAGGGTCAGCGAGAGACACGAAGGCCTCCTGGTTGGCGGAGCGGTTCCTCGACAGCCCCACTCCACAACCGGAGGCCTTCGTCATCTCACGGAATCAGACCCTGTCGCCGTACAGATTCGACCGACCTGCCTCGGCAGCACAGCTAGGTCAGCTGCGCCTGCACCTGGGCGGAGATCAACTCCAGGTGATCGAGGTCGTGCAGGTCGAGGATCTGGAGGTACATCCGCCGGGAACCGGCCTCGGCGTACCGGCCGATCTTGTCAACGACCTCGGCCGGGGAACCGGCCAGCCCGTTGGTCCTCAGCTCGTCGACCTCACGGCCGATCGCGGCGGCGCGCCGGGCGAGTTCCGCGTCGTCCTTGCCGACGCAGACGACGAGGGCGTTCGAGAGGGTGATCGCGTCGGCTTCGCGACCGGCCTCCTTCGCGGCGTCCCGTACCCGGGCGAACTGGCGTTCGCTGTCCTCGACCGAGCCGAACGGCATGTTGAACTCGTCCGCGAACCGGGCGGCCAACCGCGGCGTGCGGGTCGCTCCGGTGCCGCCGATCAGCACCGGGATCCTCGCCTGTGCGGGCTTGGGCAGCGCGGGCGAGCCGGTGAGGTCGTAGTACGTGCCGTGGAAGTCGTAGGTCTTGCCGACCTCTGTCGCCCACAGACCCGTGACGATCTCCAGCTGCTCCTCCAGGCGGCCGATCTTCTCCTTCGGGAAGGGAATGCCGTACGCCTTGTGCTCCTCCTCGAACCAGCCCGCGCCCAGGCCCAGTTCGATGCGTCCGCCCGACATCTGGTCCACCTGCGCGACCTGGATGGCGAGGACGCCGGGCAGCCGGAAGGTGCCGGCGGTCATCAGCGTGCCGAGACGGATGCGCTTGGTCTCGCGGGCGAGCCCGGCGAGGGTGATCCAGGCGTCCGTGGGACCCGGGAGGCCGCTCACGTCGCCCATCTTCAGATAGTGGTCCGACCGGAAGAAGGCGTCGAACCCTAGGTCCTCGGTGGCCTTCGCCACGGTGAGGAGGGTGTCGTAGGTCGCCCCCTGCTGGGGCTCGGTGAAGATACGGAGATCCATGCTTCCATCCTGCACTCCGGTCTCCCCGTCAACCCCACCGGTCCCTTCTCCCCCGGGCGTCCCCGGGTGGCCCTGGGTGGCCCCGGGTGGCCCCCGGCGGCCCCCCGCGGCCTTCCCCGGCCTTCCCCGGCGTCCCCCGGGCCTCCCCCGGCGGCCCCCGGCCTCCCCCGGGCCTCCCCCGGCGGGTGAAAACGTCCGCGCCGTGCGTGGCGGGTCGCCCGGGCCGGTGACCCGCCCCCGTGGTGATCGTTGGCCGCTGCGGAGCCGGACCCACCGGCGATCGCGCCCGGCCGGTCAGCGTCGGGACGTCACCCGCATCGGCCCTCCCGGGCCGCCTAACAGCTTACGGAGGCCCTCATGTACGAAGAGACCGTGCCGCAGCAGGGCGGAGCCACCGCCGCACCCCAGGCGAAGGGGTTGCCGCAGCAGATCGAGGAACTGATGGCGGCGTTGAACGCGGACCTCTCGGCGTTGGATGCGGATTTCCAGTCGACCGGAGGCGCTCACCGGGTGCCGCGGCAAGAAGGCGACATGGGCTGACTCCCTCAACCGAACCGGGTCGGCTTCCTCACCTCTCCGGCAGGGCCGCGCCCTCCCTCTCCTCGCGTTCCTCCCTCGCCGCCAGTTTGCGCAGCATCTCCAGGACCCGGTCCCTGGACTCGTCCGCCGCGTCGATGGCCTCCATGCACTTCCAGTACGTGCCCTGGTCGTCCGCCGAGCTCGCCAGGCCGACCAGGGCGATTCCGACCTCGCCCAGCAGCCCGCTCAGGTCGATCAGGGCGTGTCGGGCGTCGTCCAGCTCGGTGAGCCGGGCGGCGAGCAGGTCCCCGGGATCCAGGTCCGGCGCGCCCAGCACACCGCAGCCTCTCCCCGCCAGCTCGGTCAGGCCCAGTGCCTCACCGCGCAGTTCGGGCGGCCCCGAGACGGCGAGGCGACTGCCGATCGCCTGCGCCAGGGCCTGCGCCTGCCACACTTCCTCGAGGATCCCCGCGCCCTCGCCGCTGCCCGCGAGCGCGCGCCTGCTCGTCAGAATGAGCCGCACCGCGTCCATGCGCTGCCCCCGTCTGCCCCGACGTGCTGCCGCACGTCCGCCCGAACACCCGTCTCCACCACTCCACTACCCAGAGTGAGGGTCTGTGGTGCCAAAAGCCAGAGGAAGGCCGAAATCTGTGGACAACAAATCGATTTCGATCCACTTCTTGACTCCGGAGAGTGAAAACGGACCGCGCGGCTCCCGTCCGAGACATCCGGGTGCCGCTAAGGCGCCGGGAACCTGTGCTCGTTGCGGTCGATCTTCGCGTCCAGTGCCGTCAGCGGATCGATACCGAGCACTTCGCACAGTTGCAGCAGGTAGGCGAGCACATCGGCGACCTCGTCCGTGACCCGGTGGGCGGTGTCCGGGTCGTCCATCACTCGCGTCGACTCCTCCGGCGTCAGCCACTGGAAGATCTCGACGAGTTCGGACGCCTCCACGCTGAGCGCGGCGACGAGGTTCTTGGGGGTGTGGAAGGGCTGCCAGTTCCGCGCGGCCGCGAACTCGGTCAGTCTGCGCTGCAGCTTCGCCACGTCGAGGTGTTGTTCGGTCACGGACCCAGGTGTACCACCGTCACTCCCTCGGTCCGAGCGGCCCAGTGCCCGTCGCTGACCGCGCCGACGCAGCGGATGTGCCCGCGCTCGGCCATCCGCACCGCCAGCCGCAGCAGTTCGGCGCGCTGCCGCACGTCGAGACCCCGGTCGAGGCCGTCCGCGAGCAGGGTGAGGGTCTGCATCGCGGCGGGCACCTCCCCGGCCGGGTCCACATCGAGGACGCCCGGCCCGGTGAGCAGCACCAGGGCGAGGGCGACATAGCGCAGTTCGCCGTAGCCCAGCCGGGCGAGCTCCGTGCGGCTGCCGTCCGCGCGGTCGAGCAGCGCGCGGACCGTGCCGTCGGCCAGCGTCTCGGCGCGCAGGTCCACGACCGGTCCGGCGGATCCGGCGGACAGCGCGGCCACCAGTTGCGCGTGCCGCCGTCCGCACTCCTCGCGGGTGCGCCAGAGGACGTCGGCGAGGTTGTCGCAGCCCGCCAGCAGCCGGCCGGAGCCGGTGGGCACGGGCACGCCCATCCAGTCGGGCTGCGGATCGCAGGCGAAGACCGACCGCAGGGCGACCACCATCTGTTCGGCGGCGGCGAGCACCTGCCGCTGCCCGTCGGTCTTGCCGGCCACGCGCAGCGGCAGCAGCGCGGTGCCGAGCCGGTCGTCGGGCAGCGGGGCGCGCGTCACCGGGGCCGAGCCGCCGGTGTGCCAGGCGGCTTGTACCGTGCGGCGCCCGGGATCGCGCAGGGCCGTCTCCAGCAGCACGACACCCGCCGCGCTCAGCCGTTCCCCCACGATGCGCAGCTCGGGTTCGGCCTGTACGGCCACGTCGAGCCGCACCGGCCCGCCGGGCCCGTCGGCCGTGCACCCGATGCGGAACCCCCGTCGGCGCTGGGCATCAGGCCGAGCTCCCTGCGGCACACACGCGACCGGGTCGGCGAACACCTCACCCAGCCGGGCCCCGCCCCCGAGCCGCGCCAGCGCCTCGTACGCCCGCAGCGCACTGCTCTTGCCGCTTCCACTGGCCCCGACGAAGAGCGTGACCGCCCCGAGCGAATACCGGGCGTGCCGATGCCCCGCGAAGGCGGAGAGCCGCAGTTCGGTGACACAGGGCCGGACGTACCGCACCTTGGCGGACGCCGTGCTGGGGCCCGGCGCGGCCGGAGCCCGCCGCTCCTCGACGGACGGCCCCTGCGCGGGCACGGTACAGGCGGCGTCCCTGGACAGCGCCCCGTCGGACGCTGGACGGGGTAAGGGCGAGGAAGAGGCAAACGACGAGGACATATCCGGACCGTAGGACTCCACCACCCAGACGAACCGTTCCGCCCCGAAAACCTTCCTACGATCGAGCGACGACGTCGGGCCCGGGAGGCGGACGCGACGACGTCGGGCCCGGGAGGCGGGAACAGCGGCCGAGCGCAACCGCACCGGACAAGCCGAGCAGGACGAGCCCGACCAGGCCAGGCAGAGCCGAACACGGCGAGCGCGCCCAAGCCGGACGCAGCCCAGCACGGCGGGCGCAGTCGCACCGGACGGACCCAAGCCCGGCCAAACCAAGCAACGGGGAGCCGACCAGGGCGAGCGCGAGCCGGACGCGCCACAAGGCGAGCGCAGCCCTCGCCAGGGCTCGGCCCCGCCGGGTCCGGTGAGCCCGCTCAGTCCCGTCGGCGTCACCCGGCTCGGCGCGTGCGTCGGCGCCGCCCATGCCCGCCGCTCGGCACGGGCGTCGGCGCTGGCGTCGGTCAGGGCCGCCGCTCAGCGCGGGCCTCGGCGCCGGTCATGTTCGCCTCCCGGCGCGGGGCACCCAGGCGCCCACGCGCCGGCTCAGACCCCGGGGACTCCCGCCCCTTCCATGATTCCGCTCACCTCGGTGCCCGGTGGGGTGAGCAGGAAGACGTTGCGGTCGACCCGGTGCATGCCGCTGGCGAGGCCGAAGACGACCCCGGTGGAGAAGTCCAGGACACGCTTCGCGGTGTCGGTCTCCGCGCCCGTCAGGTCGAGCAGCACCGGGATGCCGGCCATCAGCGTCTCGGCGACCTCGCGGGCGTCGGCAAAGACGTTGATCCGCAGCACGACGAACCGGCGCCGGGTCTCCGTCTCCGCGTCAGGGAGCGCGCGGTGGCCCACCGCCGACGGCCATGCGTCCCGGCCCCGCAGCGGAACAACCTGAGCGAGCCCTTCCCACTGTTCATCGGTGACGTCGTAACGGTTCACCGGCACCCCCCGAACTGACTCGCCTTCAATGCGTGCACCAGCCAATTCTTACGCCAAGTCACCCGTTCGGCCCAACAGCGACACGGACCGCCACCGCCTCGGATACCGCACAGCGGCTTTTCTTCGCGGCCACACCGGACGCTCCCGGGCCGACCGGCCCCCGCCCACCAGCCCCGATTACGTTGCGAAACCACGCACTTGGCAGAGACACCACTGATGGCACCCGGCCGAAAGCGTGATCCGCCGGCGTCCGCAGCCCAGGGCGGCCACCACTACCCGCCGATGGCGCCGCCATCGTCCGATGACGGCTCCGCGGCCGCACCCGTCATCGTCCCGGCCCTGGCGAGCGCGACGGCAGCGGTCCTCGCCGCCCACGCCAGGGACACCACGTGAAGCCACGGCGAGGTCGCGTCAGGCACCCGCGCGCGTGAAACGGAGCGTGGTGGTGATCGTCGTCAGGCCGCCCATCATGCCGAGCTGGTTCATGGTCATGCCGAACTCCCCCCGGTCCACGGTGAAGGTGGCGTCCAGGGTGACCGCGTCGCCGTCCGCCTGGCTCAGGCGCGCGGTGAAGGTCTGCGGCCGGCTGATGCCGAGCACCGTCAGCTGACCGGACACCTTGACCGCCCCGTCGGCGCCGAGTTCGGCACCACGTACCGCGAAGGTGATCTCGGGGTACTTGTCGGTGTCGAAGAAGTCCGCGCTGCGCAGGTGCTTGTCCCGCTTGGCGTTCTTGGTGTCGATCGAGGCCGCGTCCAGGGTCAGGGTGCCGGTGACGGTTCCGTCGGCAGCCACCTCGCCCCCGCCTCCGACGGTGGCGAAGACTCCTTTGACGGGCACCAGGCCCCACATCGCCTTGTGCTTCAGGGCGACGGTGGAGGCGCCCGTGTCGAGCTGCCACAGTCCGGTTTCCACGGCGACGGTCATGGCCGTTCTCCTTGGTGTTCACATTTGGATAGGGGTCGCGGCCACGCTAGCTGGTTATCCAAATCTGAACAACCGGGTCATGCAAATTTGGACTAGAGATACACTCGAGGCATGGCAGACTCCGCTGATCACCCCGCCGACCTGCCCGCATGCCCGTCAGCGCAGGGCGCAGGGGACGGTCTGCTGCCACCCGAGCTGCGGGGTTGGATGCTGCTGCTGGCCGCGACCGGGGCGGTGGAACAGCGGTTGCGTTCAGTGGTCAAGGAGCGGCTCGACGTCTCGCACGACGAGTTCCTGGTCCTGTGCCTGCTGGCTGAGCAGCCAAAGAGTGGCCTCCGCATGACCCGCGTCGCGGAGCTGCTGGGGCGGCCCAAGACCCGGCTGACGTACCAGATCGCCTGCCTTCAGCACGCCGGGCTGGTCACCCGCAAGTCGGTGTGCGGGGACAAGCGCGGTGTCGAGGTGGCTCTCACCGAGAAGGCCCGAGGCCTGCTCCGGGAGGCGTCCGGCGCCCTGGCCGAGACGGTGACGGGGGCGCTGGCCCATGTCATGGGGCCCGAGCAGTGTGCTGCGATGAGCGGACTGATGCCGGACGCGGCCACCGCCGAAGCGACGGAGCCGGAGCCCGCCACCGTCTCCGACTGAGTCCGGACGCCGCCCGACCCACGCCGGGGACACGCTCAGACCGATCGCGAAGCCCAGCTTCATCATCGGCGCGAGGAAGTCCGGGTATGTGGAACCCGCGTCGACCCGGGTGGGCAGGAAGACGCCCGCGGTGCCGATTACCATGCCGGCCACGACCATCGACCGCACGCCCAGCTTCGGGGTCAGCCCGCCGGTCACCACGGCGCCGACGAAGACGGCACCGGCCAGCGGCAGCAGTCGTACACCGGTCTCCAGCGCGTCGTAGTCCAGCACGACCTGGAGGAACTGGGTGGAGTAGCAGATCGCGCCGAAGGTAGCGACGGCCTGAGCCTGCGTTCGGTCACGACCACCGCGACCGGCCTCGACGCCCGCTTCACGGGCAGGGTCACCTTCCGCCCGGCCGAGGCGTCGTCGCACCGGCACAGCTGAGAACGAGCCCGCCGCGCCGGACCGAGCGACCGCCCGCTCGGCTCAGACCACGCCGGGACGCCCCGCCTCCGCCTCCGTACCCGTACCCGCACCCGATCCCGATCCCGTCACCGCAGCCGCAGCCGCAGCCGCCGATAGGACGACGTCGTCCACGACGGTCCGGGCCCGCTCCTCGGGGACACCGGCCGCGACGAGCGTGGCGACGGCGGTACGCGTCCCGTCGTCCTCCAGCGCGCCGGTGTTGACCTCCTCCAGCAGCGCGATGTGCATCCCCTCCAGGCCGGCGCTCAGCACGGCCGGCGGCAGATGGGTGTGGAAGGCGCCGTCCTGCTGTCCCCGCGTCAGGATCGCCGTCACCTCGTCGCGAGCTGGGGCGAGGATGCCGGCCACCCGCTCGACGCCGAGGTCGCGCTGGGCCAGCGCCAGGAGCAGCCGGTAGCGGTCGCCCACCGGCCAGATCGAGTACACGAAGTGCGCGAGCGCCCGCTCGGCCGGCTCCTCGGGCCGTACCGCGACCTCCAGTACGCCCCGCAATGCCTCGGACGCCTCCTCAGCGAGCGCCTCGAACAGCGCCGCCCGCCCGGGAAAGTGACCGAAGAGCGTACGGCGTACGACACCGGAGGCCCGCGCGATCTCCTCCAGGGTGACGTCCGGATTCCGGCCGAGCTCCTGGCGGGCCGTGGCCAGAATGCGCGCCCGGTTGGACCGCGAATTGCGCCGCTGCGGCTCGCGGGCCACGGAGTGGGTCACGGGAAACCTCGGATGGTTCGGTACGGACGAACGGGCGCCCATTGTGGCGGATCTTCGCGGTCGGGGCGACTCGGGGACGGCGCGGGGGGCGGCTCGGGTGCGGCCCGGATTGGACTGGATTAGACCAGTTTGGTCCGGAGCCGACTCGGGGCTCACCCGGGGCTCACCCGGGATTCCAGTGACGGACCGGCGAGGGCATCCGGCCGCCAACAGCCAGGTCCAGCGCCAGGCAGACCGGGGCGTCAGGCAGACCGGAGCGTCAGCCCGAGACCGGCTCGGCGGTCTAGGCCGGATCCCCGTGCCCCTGCCAGGGCCGGGCCAGTCCGACGAGGGCGAGTCCCGCCGTCGTCGCGGCGACCAGCATGATGAGGGCCATCGGCGAGGAGCTGTCCTCCCCAGCGGGCGCCCGTGAGGTGCTCACGAAGGAACCGCCCCCCGCTCCCGCATCCCTCGGCCGCCGGTCCTTTCCCCTTCGACCCGGGTGACCGGCACGGCCCGAGCAGACCTTCACGAGAACCGCCCGCTCCTTCGTGCGCGTCCTGCTCTACGGTGCCAGCAGTCACAGACGACCGGGGAGGAACCGTGCAGCAGCCGAGGACGGCGTTCGCCGAGCGCATCGCCGAGCGGAGAAGTGGCGGCGACGACCCCCGTGCTCTGGTCGGCGAGATGCGGCGCTCGGTCCTTCTGGTGCCGGTGGCCGACGGCGGTATCTGGTCGGTGCGTTCGGGCGGGGTGCGGTGGATCTGCGGGTTCACGGACGAGGCCGCACTGGCCCGGTTCGCCCTGCGTCACGCGCCCGGTGATCGGCCCATGGACTACGCGGCGCTGCTGGGCGCGCGCATCGTCGACGAGATCGTGCCCACCCTCGGCGAGCCCGCCGGTCTCGCCGTCGACATCGCCACCGAGGACGGGTCGATGTTCTTCCCGCCGGTCGTCGGCATCGTCCCGGACGCGGTCGCCGTCGACGCCGGTGAGGCGGGAGACAGGGGAGAGGGGAGGCGGTCATGAGCGGCGAGGGACCGGACCTTCAGCTCGACAAGGCGTCCGTCGCCAAGTTCACCCATGGCGTGGGCGCGACGATCGACGAGCTCGGTGAACTCGGCGGCGCCACCGGTTCGGTGATGGGCAAGGGGTTCTCGGAGCTGGCGATGACCGGGATGGAGGCCGGGCACCACGGCCTCGCGGTCGATTTCGAGGACTTCTGCGAGCGCTGGGAATGGGGCGTGCGCGCCCTGGTGAGCGACGCCAGCGCCCTCGCGAACCGCCTCGGCCTTGCGGCGGGCACCCAGTGGGAGCACGACCAGTACATCGCGGGCACGCTCAAGGTGGGCGCCAACTCCCTGATGGGCGGAAACCCGCACGCGAGCGAGGAGGAGATCGCCCAGCAGAACTGGGGCGACATCTTCACGCCGGACTACCTGGACCCGGACTGGAGCGGCGAGTCGTTCGACAAGGCCGGTCAGGACATCGAGCAGACCTGGAAGGACACCGGCCGCACCGTCCTCACCGAGGGCGACGGCGGCCGGCGGTCGGAGCTGCTCAACGACGCGCTCGGCATCTCCGACGACCAGTGGAACCAGGCGCTGGACGACACCTTCGGCCCGTCGCCGGACGAACGTGCCCAGCAGGAGCAGCAGCAGGGTGAGCGCGGGGGGAACTGAGCGTGGGCATCGGCGACTTCATCAGTGACATCACGCCCGACTCGGTCGAGGACGCGGTCGAGGACGGCGTCGAGTGGGCCGGCGACCGCGTCGAGGACGCGGGCAACTGGACCGCCGACCGGCTGGAGGACGCCGGCTGGCAGACCGGCGCGGACTGGGTGCGCGAGCAGTCCCGTTCGGTCGCCAACCGGCTGGGCGCCGAGGTCGACGAGATGGACCTCGGACAGACCGAGGACAAGACCAAGCTGATCTACGGCAGCCCGGACAAGATCCGCTCCACCGCCGAGAAGCTCCGCGCCTTCCAGTCGTCCTTCGACAGCGCGGGCGAAGGCCTCAAGGGCCTCGACTCGTCCCGGCTCAAGGGCGAGACGGCCGACGCGCTGCGCACCGCGGTCAGCACCCAGCCGCCCAAGTGGTTCACCGGTGCCGACGCCTGCGCCAAGGCGGCCGCCGCGCTGGAGGCGTTCGCCGGCACCGTCACATGGGCGCAGGGACAGGCTCAGACGGCGATCGACAAGTGGAAGGAGGGCGTCAAGGCGTCCGCGGACGCCGCAGACGCCCACCGCAAGAAGGTCGACGACTACAACGGCGCCGTCGACCGCTACAACGCCCAGCCCGCCGACAAGCGCGACCCCTCCACGCTCCCTCCCAAGCCCGCGGCGACCTTCGACGACCCCGGCAAGAAGCTGATGCAGGACGCGCAGGACCTCCTCGCCGAGGCCCGCAAGCAGCGCAACTCGGCGGCCGAGACCGCACGCTCCGCCGTCCGCGCCGCCCGCGACACGGCCCCGGAAAAGCCGTCCTACGCCGAGCAGTTGAACGACGGCATGCAGGAACTGCAACTCATGGGCGACCACGTCGGCGGCGGCATCATCAAAGGCACCGCGGGCATCCTCAACTTCGTCCGCGGCGTCAACCCCATGGACCCGTACAACATCACGCACCCGGCCGAGTACGCCACGTCCCTCAACAGCCTGGCCGCCGGACTGGTCGTCGCCGCCAACGACCCGGTCGGCACCGGCACCCAGATGGTCACCGACTTCATGAAGGACCCGGCCGAGGGCTTCGGCCGGCTGATCCCCGACCTCGCGCTGACCGCGGCCACCGGAGGCGGCGGCGCCGCGGTGAAGGGCGTCCGGATCGCCGAGGACGCCGCCGAGGCCGCACGGCTGCGCCGACTGATCGACGACGCCCCGGACGGCACCCACAGCCGACCGGACGGGGAGCGCCCCACCGAGGGCACGGACCCGGTGGACCTCGCCACGGGCCGGATGTTCCTGCCCCAGACCGATCTCGAGATCCCCGGCATCCTGCCGCTGCTCTTCACCCGCCGCACCGAGTCCGGCACCGCGACCGGCCGCTTCCTGGGGCCCGCCTGGTCGTCCACCGTCGACGAACGTCTGGAGATCGACGCCGTCGGCGTCCTGCACATCACCGCCGACGGACTGCTCGTCCCGTACCCGCACCCGGTCCCCGGTTCGCCCACCCGCCCGAAGGGGGGTCCGGCCCGCACGCTGCTGGCCCGCGACACCGACGGCGGCTACACGGTCACCGCCCCCGACAGCGGCCTGACCTTCCACTTCACCGCCCCGTCCGGCGGCGAACCTGGGGGCGACGGCGTCGCCTGGCTGACGGCCATCACCGAACGCAACGGCCACGCCGTCGACATCGACCGCGGCGAGGACGGACTGCCACTGGCCCTGGTCCACTCGGCGGGTCACCGGGTGAACCTGTCCGCCACCGACGGCCTGGTCACCGGCCTGTCCCTGGCCGGCGGGGGCGAGGGCGGGGCGGATCTGCCCCTGATGAGCTACGGCTACCAGGATCGCGACCTCACCACGGTCACCAAGCCGTCGGGCGCTGCCACCACCTTCGTCTACGACGACCGCCGTCGCGTCATCGCCTGGATCGACTCCAACAACAGCCGCTACGACTACGTTTACGACGACCGCGACCGGGTCGTCGCCGAAGGCGGCGAAGCCGGCCATGTCCAGATCACCCTGGCCTATTCCGCACCGGATGCCGGGACAGGTCACCGCACGACGGTCCTGACCACCGCCGACGGGCGCGTCACCCGCCAGCTGTACGGCCCCGGCTGCCGTCGGCTCGCCCTCACCGACCCGCTCGGCCACACCACCCGGTTCCGCTACGACCGCAGCGGCAACCTCGTGACCCGCACCGACCCGCTGGGCCTCACCACCACCTTCTCGTACGACGAGGAGGGCCGGGTCGTGTCCGCCATCCGCCCCGACGGCAGCGAACTGCGCACGGTGCGCGGCCCGTTCGGCCTGCCGGTGGAGGTCGTCGGCCCGGACGGCGCACGCATGGTCCACGAGTACGACGAACGCGGCAACCGTACGGCGGTCACCGACCAGACTGGTGCCACCACCCGCTACACCCATGACCGGGCCGGCCGGCTCACGTCGCTCACGGACCCTCTCGGATCCACGACACACGTGGTGTGCGACGCGGCGGGGCTGCCCGTGGAGGTGACCGACCCGGCCGGCGCCGTCACCCGCACGGAGCGGGACGCCCTCGGCAGACCGGTCCGCGTCACGGATCCGGTGGGCGGCGTCACCCGCCTGGAGTGGGACGCCGACGGGCAACTCGCCCGGCGCACCGGTCCGGACGGCGCCACCGAGTCGTGGACCTACGACGGCGAGGGCAACCTGCTCACCCGCACCGACCCGTCCGGCGGCGTCTCCCGCTTCGAGTACACCCACTTCGACCTGCCGGCCGCCCGTACCCTGCCCGACGGTGCGCGCTACGAGTTCGAGCACGACGCCGGGCTGCGCCTCACCCGCGTCACGAACCCGCAGGGACTGTCCTGGACCTACGAGTACGACGCCGCCGACAACGTCGTCTCCGAGACCGACTTCGACGGCCGCACCCTCACCTACCGGGTGGACGCCGCGGGCCGGCTGGCCGCCCGTGCCGACGCGCTCGGCGGGACCATCTCCTTCGAGCGCGACCAGCTCGGCCAGGTGGTCGCCAAGGACGTCGACGGGCGGGTGACGGCCTACGCCTACGACCGGGCCGGGCGCCTGCTGGAGGCCGCCGGACCGGACGGCGAACTCCGCTACCTGTACGACCGTCGCGGACTCACCAAGGCGGAACTGGTCGACGGCCGCGCCATCCTGTACGCCTACGACGTCCTGGGGCGCCGCACGCGCCGCACGACGCCCACCGGTCACGTCACCTCCTACTCCTACGGCGCCGATGGACTCCCCCACCGTCTGACCAGCGGAGGTCACCGGATCGACTTCACGCACGACGCCGCCGGCCGCGAGCTCGCCCGCGTCTTCGGCGACGCGATCACCATGACCTCCGCGTGGGACGAAGCCGGACGGCTCGCCACGCAGCAGATCACCGCCGGGGGCCGCGACGTCAACAACCGCGCCTACTCCTACCGCGCCGACGGTCAGTTGACCTCTGTCGTGGACCGGCTGTCGGGCTCCCGCACCTTCGATCTCGACCGCGTGGGCCGGGTCACCGCCGTCCACGCCCAGGGATGGACGGAGCGGTACGTCTACGACGACGTCGGCAACCAGACCTCGGCGTCCTGGCCCTCCGGCCACCCCGGCCGCGAGGCCACCGGACCGCGCGCCTACCAGGGCACCGCCCTCACCCGCGCCGGAGACGTCCGCTTCGAGCACGACGCCCTCGGCCGGGTCGTCCTGCGGCAGAAGACCCGCCTCTCCCGCAAGCCGGACACCTGGCGCTACACGTGGGACACGGAGAACCGTCTCACCTCCGTGACCACCCCCGACGGGACCCGGTGGAGGTACCGCTACGACCCGCTCGGCCGCCGCACCGCGAAACAGCGCCTGGCGGCCGACGGCGAGAGCGTGGTCGAGGAGGTCCGTTTCACCTGGGACGGCCTGACCCTGTGCGAACAGACGAGCCACCGGCCGGACGCCCCGAACACGGTCGCCCTCACCTGGGACCACCGGGACGTCGTCCCCCTGGCCCAGACCGAGCGCATCCTCACGGCCGACGACCGCCAGGAGGAGATCGACCGCCGGTTCTTCGCCATCGCCACGGACCTCGTCGGCACACCGACCGAACTCATCGACGAGACGGGCGACATCGCCTGGCGCACCCGGAGCACGCTCTGGGGCACCACGGCCTGGTCCCGTGACAGCAGTGCCTACACCCCGCTCCGCTTCCCCGGTCAGTACTACGACCCCGAGACCGGCCTCCACTACAACTGTTTCCGCCACTACGACCCCGAGACCGGCCGCTACACCTCGCCGGACCCTCTTGGCCTGGCTCCCGCCCCGAACCCCCTCGCGTACGTGGACAACCCGCACAGCGGGTGCGACCCACTGGGCCTCATGCCCAAGTACACGAAGGAGGAGCGGGCCCAGAAGCGGATCGACAAGATCGTGGACGGCGTCGTCGACAGGGCGAACAACGCGGAGTTCAAGAAGCGTTTCGACTACCACGGCGACACCCGGCACGCCTTCAGCGACGAACGGGTCATCGAGATCCTCAAGAACCCGGACGCTGTGTACCACTCGACGGGCCAGGCCGGGACGTTCACCTTCCGGCAGGGCGACGACATCGTCGTGATCGACGGACCCGGCAACACCCAGGGCCAGGCCATCACGGCGTACGGGCCATCGGGCATTAAGGGCGGCTCCGGAGCCGAGGCGCTCGGCGGCAAACCCACGGACCCTGGTGCGCCGGTGACCGACGAGGCCATCGTGACAGGCAGGATTCCCGCCAAGGACGGCTTCCAGCCTCCGGCAGTCCGGATCAGATGAGGCAGTGATGACGACGAAACTGAAGTTCGACGGCGACTGGCGCGCGACCGTGACGGACGAACCGCTCCCCCTCGTCCCCCGGCTCCTGGGCACTTTCGTGATCGTTTCCCCCTACGCCGACAGGGTGGAACGCGAGAAGTTCCTCGCGGACACGTTCGGCAGCCAGGACTGGCTGTGGGACGACCCCGACGTTCTCCGCTTCGACCCGACCGGCCGACAGCTGGTGGGGGCTGAGTTCCGGATGCCGGAGGAGTCCGCGTCGGCCGAGGACCGCGCCCGCCTTCCCGCCGCGCCCGCGGTACGCCCTGGCGGGCTCCGCGCGGACGAGGTCAAGGGCTTCCGGCACGAGATGTGCACGGTGCTGTGCCGCGCCCCCGGCGATACGGTGCTGACCTGTCTGCGTGACCTCGACGTCCTCGACGCGCCTCTGGAAGCCCGCATCGGCATCGCCCCCGACGTGGCGCTCCTCGTCCAGCAGGGCGCGGTCGTCGGCTGGAGCCTGACCGACCCGGTCCGGTACTTGACCTCTGGGTTCGCCGCCCCTGACCCCGACCCGCCCTCGCCCGCCACCCGCCGCCTGCTCACCGAATGCCTGGACCTGATCACCACGCCGCTGATCGAGGACGTGATGGACGGTGAACCACTCGCCCTGGCCCGCCTCCGGGCCGCCGACGAGTCCCTGCGCAACCAACGCGAGGACCGAAACCGAGCAGACGCGCTGCTCGCGCTGATCGCCACCCTGGTCGAGGACTACGGGAACGGGTGACGAAGGCCCGGCCACTGGCGAGTACACCTCCGAGGGCGAGGGGCAGGACCTCGAACGCTCCGCCAAGGTGGGCGACGGCCATGGCACTTCGACGCCGGCCACGGTTACGACCGAGCCCGCACCGGACCGGGCGGATCGAGCAAGCGGTCGTCTCCGACGTGTACCCGTAGCGACCGGGTCCGAGCCCGGCGGCACATCGGCTGCCCGGAACGCCGTCGGGTTCGACCGCCATCGGCTGTCAGGGTCTGGGCGCCCGTACCGTCCGGACGCCCGGCGCGAAATCCCCCAGAAGAAGCGAGAGATGCCCGATCCGAACCCCGCGGCCAAGAGCCTCAGCCAGGCGATCGACGGCGTCGACACCCGTCAGGTCAACGAAGCGGCCCGCGACTTCGTCGAGAAACTCACCTTCGCGACGGCCGACGAGATCCTCTCCATGCTCCGGGACGTCCTCGCCGAGGACTGGATGGCCCTCCCGCCCTGGTCCCGGAACCTCGCCTACCGCCTTGCCTGCCTGCAACGCCCCGACGACCCGCAACTGGCCCGCGAGGCAGCCGCGGACCTGCTGCGGGCCGGTACCCCTGCAGCAGCCCCTGTCGTAGTGCCCGCTGTGTCTGCCGCTCCACTACGTGGGCGAACGCGGGGAGCAGTTCTTCGTGTCCGGCGACGTCAACGGCTCCGTCCCGCCGGCCCCGCGGGTCGAGGCTGTGGCCAAGGAGGACGAACAGGCGCCCGATGGGCATTTGGGCGTGATCCGCAGCCGGACGGTCTCGCCTCCCGGGACGTCAAGGACCACGGCCCCGACCCTGCTTCCCGCCCGAAGCCGCGGTTC
The DNA here is from genome assembly GCF_042737375.1 of Streptomyces sp. NPDC060000. Taxonomy (NCBI): domain Bacteria; kingdom Bacillati; phylum Actinomycetota; class Actinomycetes; order Kitasatosporales; family Streptomycetaceae; genus Streptomyces; species Streptomyces sp. NPDC060000. The sequence continues at coordinate 31,644 of NZ_JBHWUU010000015.1, read as the reverse complement.
GCCGGAGAGGCCCTTCGCGAGGCTCGTACGAGTTGTGGCAGAGGTGCCTGGCTGAGAGCCGACGGGACCTGAGCTGGGAGCGTGGCTCACACGGCGCCGGTGATCTTGAAAGCAGCCCAGAACAGCGGGTTCTCGGCGACCTGTTGATCCAGGTGGCTTCGCCAGTCCGGAAGCACCGAGTCGATGCCCGACTCGGCGGAGAGCAACGGCCCTCCCCAGGAGGGCACTTGCCAGTGACGCGTCCGGAGGTACCGAGTGGTGTCGGTGAAAGCGGTGTGAGGGTCCACGCCGGCGCCGAGATATGCATGGAGTACGGCAGAAAAGACGACGCCTTGCAGGTCCGTGATCTCCCACAGTGTGGAAACGACCGCCTTCGCTCCGCGCGCAAGGAACGCCGACTAAAGACTGCGCAGAGTCTGCACGGTACGACCGGTTCCTTCATGCGTGCCCGTTCTGCAAGCGTTCAGGACGACCAGGTCGACGCTGCCGAAGGCGCCTTCGGCGAGGATTCTGCTCGTGGTCAGCGTGGCTGATCCGAGTGAACTGCCCTGCAGCACAAGTCCGGCAGCCCAACGGTTGAGATGCGTCAGTCCGTGCGACGCCACATGGACGATTCGTGCCCTGGACATCGCCTGCAGAGCACGGTCGGGGGTCGCCTTCTCTTGCTCGAGGACCTCCGCATGGTCGTACAGGCCGGCGATCAAGTCAGCCTCGCAGAGCGGCCCGTCGATCGACTCTAATACCGGCACACCATCACCGCTGTGCGCCACCACCAGGACCTCTACTGCGGCCGAATGCCGCTGGGATTGCTGGATGGCCGCCGTGAGACGAGCTGTCGGAGCGTAGACAACGTGATCAAAAACGTCGCTCAGTGTCACGGTTCGCGGGGCACGTAGCGGAGCGGCATGGAGCGGCAGTAGGTCCAGTGGAGTCGCGGGACTGAGCATCAATCGACGAAAGTCATGACGCACGGTCATGTCGATGATCGCTTCTGCCATTTCACTGCATTCGAGGAGGGCCTGTTCCAGGAAGTCATGCCACATACGTCCGGGAGCATCCTGCGGTAGCCGTGCCCATTCACTCACGACCTCAGGAAAATGCCCGAGGGGAATCTCCTCACACGAAACGAGATCGAAGTGCGCGCGGCCCGCACGATTCGTGCATGCGGCGAGCTGAAGCGTCCCATAGCGGTTGATCAGGTGCACGAAAGCCGTTTGCTCGCCCAGCGAGGATACGTCGGCATCGCCACTGGAACCCGCTTTCACCTTGCCTCGCGCGGATGCCCGGAGGAGTTCCAGAGTGCGCTGCCGCTCTTCGACAGCGGCCTTCAGCTCCATGTTCGCCCCACGCGTGTCTTCCCCGTCGAGCAGGTGCAACGCCTGCCGTGCACGCGCACCGGCGAGACGGCGTGCGGCGGACATGAAGTGTCGGTACTCCATGGCGTCGGAGACCAGGGCAAGTTCGTCCTGGATGTCCTCACCCTTTGCGTTTTCACAACTCCAGAAGGCCGCCATGGCGATCTGGTCGAGACCTTCGCCGGCCATCTTCTGCTTGATGCTCTCCGTCTCGTCACCAACCAGTCGACGGAGTGCCGCGATCGCGGCTTCCTTGCACCGGGAACGCAACTCTTCCGGCAGGGCGAGCCAGATGCTCCCCACAGCCCTGAGTTCACCGTCGTCAACGAGCCGGACGACGGTGAGGCGGGCATATCCGACGGTCGCAAGATGCAGAAGTTCCCAGGCATGTTCCACCGAGGCCAGGGAGTAGGTGTACGGAGCGCGCATGGGAGGGCCCGGGTCGCCGGGAGGTGTGGGAAACACCAACCAGATCCTGAGGCCGTCACCGTGATTTTCCGCTCCGAGGCCGTCCAGCGCGCCAGGGTACGGAAGTCGGCCGAACGGTCCGAGCGTCCGGCCCGCCGCTCGTTGAGCTGCCGTACGACGGCCAGGAGCTGCGGGATCGAGTGGAGCGCCCGCCCACGCAGCAGCCTGGCCTGCGACTCCCGCCCCTCCCCCGACACGAACCACTCGGCGAGCCCGGACCACCGCGCGGCCCACCGCTCGTACGCCACCGCCTCCGCCCGCTCGGCCTCCTCGGGAGCGGCGTCGGCGGCCTCGCGGGCGGCGGCGTGCCGCAGCAGCGGACCGACCCGCTCCTGCTCCTCCAGCTCCCCGATCAGCAGGGCGATCCGCCCGCCGAGGGTGATGAGGTCCTGGATGAAGCGCTCCAGATACTGGATCAGCCGGTCCTTGTAGGCGAGGAACGCCTCGACCTCGATGTCGTGCAGGTCGATGGTTCGCTGCAGCGAACCCATGAAGGCACGGGCGTTGTCGGCGAGATCGGTGAACCGCGCCGTCAGCACGGACAGGGCCACGTACGTCTTGGCCGGGTCGGGCTCGTCCTCCGCGGCGATCACCAGGAGTGCCCGCAGTTGCGTGACGATGTCGTGCAGCGCGACCGCCTGGAGTTCCCCGCGCCGCCCCAGCACCTCGTCGTACGTCCCCAGCGCCGCCTCGGCCGCCTCCCCGGCCCGGGTGAGCTGGTAGATGAACCGCCTGCGGTAGAAGTCCTCGACCGCGGTCACCCGCGCGTGGTCGGGGTCGGCCCGCAGGTTGCCCCATTCCACGAGCTTGTCCAGCGCCTGCGTCACTGCTTCGAGGTCACCGGGTCGGCTCCCCGCGTCCAGCGCCGCGTACACGTCCTCCGGCCGCAGATGCACCGCGAACCGCTCCTTGGCGGCGAGGAAGGCCCGCATGACCTGCCGGTAGAGGGGGGAGTTGGGGGCGGTGAGGTGAGCGAACGGGGTGTAGTCGCTGGAGGTCATCTCGCCGCATTCTTCCACCGTGGTCACGGGCTCACGTGTGAGTTGTGAACACGCACTCCGCCCAGACGGTCTTGCCCGGGCCTCCCGGCCGGAAGTGCCAGCCCCAGCGGGTGGCGAGCGCCGCGACCAGGAGCAGCCCTCGGCCGCCGCAGTCCTCGGAGCCGGGGGCGGGCAGCACTTCCGGTTCGGGCGGCGTGCGTTCGGTACGGGTGTCGGTGACCTCGATCCTGACCGTGCGGGCGGGTGCGCTCACGTGGAGGAGCAAATGGAAGTCCCGGCTGGGGACGTGGCCGTGCCGTACGGCGTTGGTGGTCAGCTCGGCGACGACCAGCACGATGACGTCGTGCGCGTAGGTGGCGTACGGGATCCCCCACGCGTCCAGTCGGTGCGCGGCCAGTCTCCGGGCGAGGCGGGCGCCGCGGGGCGTGGAGGTGAAGCACATCTCGAAGGTGTGGTCGAGCAGGTCGTGCGGGGCGGTCAAGTAGTCGGCGGGACGGGTGGGTTGGGTGGTACGGCTGGGGCTGCTGGGCTTGCTCGTCATGCCTGCAACGGTCCCGCCGGTGGCGTAGCGTGACCAGCCGTGACGCACCGACATGGCCCGTTGTACGCATCGTGTCGGAACGCGTACGAGGTGCGCGGCGTGACGAGGCCGCCGGGACGGCGTTGAGCCAGAGAGGCGGTAGCGGTGACCGAGGGCACGGACGAGGGGTCCGAACCCGTGATGGCAGGCGACGCGGGACGGGCGACGGCGGACACGTCCGGCCAGGCCGTGGTCATCGCGTTCGGGCAGACGATGAAGACGTTGCGGGTGCGGGCGGGCCTGGAACGCGAGGAATTCGGACGGCGGATCGGATACTCGGCGTCCACGGTCGCATCGTACGAGCAGGGTCGGCGGATTCCGTCGCCCAGGACCATCGAGCGCGCGGACGAGGTTCTGGACGCGGGCGGGTTGCTGACGGTGTGGAAGGAGCAGGTGGAACGGGCTCAGTATCCGGTGTTCTTCCAGGGGATGGCGACGCTGGAGAAGGGGGCTTGGAGCTGCTGATGTACGACACCCATGTCGTCAACGGTCTGCTGCAGACCGAGGAGTACATGAGGGCCCTGCTCGCCATGCGGTGCCCTCCCCTCGACCAGGAAACGATCGAGCAGCGGGTGACCGCCCGACTGGCCCGGCAGGAGATCTTCGGCCGTCGGCCCGCACCCTTGCTGAGCTTCGTGATGGACGAGGCGGTGTTGCGACATCGCTACGGCGGCAAGGGCGTACTACGGGGTCAGTTGGAGCATCTTCTGCTGATCGGCGACAAGCGGCACGTGGAGATTCAAGTCATGCCGGTCGATTGCGAGGACAACGCGGGTGTGAATGGACCGTTCACGGTCCTCACGCATAAGGACAGCAAGAAGTTTGTGTACTCCGAGGCACATGCGACCAGCACCCTCGAGACCGACTCGGAGCAGACGGTTCTCGCCGCCGCCCGTTATGGGATCATCCGATCGCAGGCTCTCACTCCGCGAGAGTCGCTGAAGTTGATCGAAGGGTTGTTGGGATCGCTATGAGCAACGCTGAGTCCTCAACCATCGCGTCCGACCTCGCTTGGTTCAAGAGCAGCTACAGCGGAACCGAAGGCGGTCAGTGCGTCGAGATAGCTGCGGGCACGGAAGCTGTGCACATCCGTGACTCCAAAGCCGTGGCCGGACCCGTCATCCGTGTGTCCCGTGAGGCGTGGGCGGGCTTCATCGGGGAGGCGTGACCGTCGTACGTCATGCCTGAGCCCTGCCGCCCGATCAAGGACGTCAGGGCTCACACACACCACCCTTACTTGGGCAAGTACGGGCTCGGCTTGCCGTACCAGCTGATCCGCAGAGTGTCGCGGGCGCGGGTGGCCGCGACGAACAGCAGTGATCGGGCCTTGAGTTCCTCGCGGGCGAGGCGCCGGGGGTCCGTGTCGCGGTAGCGCTGGACGACGGAGGCGCGAGGAAGGACGCCGTCGCGGGCGCCGACGATGGCGAGCCTCTGGTATTCGAGACCCTTGAAGCGGTGCATGGTGCCGACGTGGATGTCGCCGTCTCCCTTGACGCCCTCCTTGGTGAGTTCGGCGACGGTCAGCCCGGCCTCGGTCGCCAGGTAGTACATGACCTGGTTGACGGCTTCGCGGTCGGCGACGCACACGGCGATGTTGCCGCGGGGGTCGCGGACCTTGCCGTCGGCTCCACCGGTGGCGAGTTCCTCGCGCCAGGCCCGCAAAGTGGTGGCGAGCCTGGCGAGTTCGTCGTCCCAGCTCTCGCAGCGGACGAGTTCGGGGGCCGGACCACGCAGGACCGAGCGGTAGCCGTCGAGGGTGTCGGCGCCGTCGTCGAGGTCGTCGAAGGTGATCTGGTCGCTCTTGGGGTTCACCACTTCCATGGCCCGGTTCAGGATCTCGCGGGTGGTCCGGTAGCTGAGGGTGAGGCGGGCCGCGCGACCGCGGATGTTGACGCCGACCGTGCCCAGAGTGACCTGCTGGTCGTAGATGCGCTGGTGGGTGTCGCCGGCGATGAACATGTCGTCCTCGCCCGGCGCGACCATGGCGCGGAGCATCTTCCAGTGGGCGGGCCTGAGGTCCTGCGCCTCGTCGACGACGACGTGCTTGTAGCGGTGGCCCAGGTAGTACATGCCGGAGCTGTCGTCGCGGTGGATGAGGTCCTTGCCTCCGATCTCGTCCTTGTACTCCTGACGTTGCTCGATCTTGGCGGCACGCTGCATCTCGAAGCGGGCGGCGCGCTCGGCGGCCTGACCCCAGGTCTCGCGCCCTTCCTTGTCGAGACGGGTGGTGAACTGCTCCAGGATCTTCCAGATCTGCGCCCGGTCGGGACGGCTGACGGACCGCCCCCGCCCGGCTCGCCGCGCGTCGAAGTACGCCTTGCGGGTGCCGAGGGACTGGCCGAGGATCACCTGCTCCCATTCCTCGTAGAGGAACTCCGCGTCCCACCGCTTCTCGTCGAGTTGCAGGAGAACCTGGCGGAGCGTGCCCAGCGCGACGCTGTCGTAGATGCGCTGCTTTCCGGCACCGGCGACGGTGTTCTCGTTGAGGACGCGGGCGGCGAGCTGGTCGATGTGCGTGATGTCGATGCGGGCCAATTGCTCGGGTTCGAGCAGGAACGCCAGGCGGGCCCGCAGGTCGGTGGTGAGGTTCTTGGTGAAAGTGGTGAGCAGGATCGGCTTGTTGTGGCCGGGGGGCAGCTGTTCGGCGAGGTGCTTGACGCGGTGCAGGGCGACGATGGTCTTGCCGGTGCCGGGGCCGCCCGACACCCTGAACGGGCCGCTGCAGCGGCGGTCGACGAGCTTGGCCTGGGCGGGGTGGAGGAAGACCTTCCAGGCGCGGAAGTCGCCCTCTTCGATGATGTCCTTGAGGGCGTCGTCGATGGTGGTGACCGTGGTGCGGGCGAGCGCCGCGTGTAGGTCTTGCCGCTCGTCTTCGTCAAGTTTGACGTCGACGGGAGCGGTGATCTCCTTGCGCACGTCCGCGATGGACAGGCCTGCGGCGAGGCCGTACAGGATGTCCTTGGTGAGCAGGGGGGCGCCGGAGACGAGAGCGTCGAGTTCGGTGCTCTCGGTGACCGCGAGGGCGAGGCCGATGAGCTGTTCGGCGACGCCGAGGTCACGGAGGTCTTCGGCGGTGACGTCGGTGAGGAGCGGCTCGGCCGGGGGAACGGCGGTCGTGGTGTCGTCCGCGGGTTCGGAGGTAGCCGGTTCGGCGGTGGCCGGTATGGGGGCGGAGATATCCGGCTCGTCCGCGGCTTCTGGCTGCTCGGCCGGGGTGAGCGTCATCCCGGCCCGTTGCAGAACGCTCTGGCCCACCACGGAGAGGTCGACGAACTCGATCTCTCCGGTGATGCGGTTGATCGCGACGGAGAGTTCTTCGTACACGTGCCTGCGGTGGCGGACGGCGACGACCAGCCACTTCTCGCGGCCCGCACCGTCGATGCCGATCTTGGCGAGCAGCGCGCGGTAGGACTGGTCGATCTTGGCGCGGTAGACGCGGCCGTCGCCCTTGAGCGGCTTGAGGTCGAGACCGGGGTGGTCGGGGTTCTGCCGGAAGCGGTGGCAGAAGTCGTAGAACTTGCCCTTGACCGAGCGGTCGAGCTTGTACAGCTCCTGTTCGGCCTTCTCGTACAGGCTGAGCCGTGCGGTCATCGGTGGGTGGCGCCTTCCGTGTCCGGGAGCAGGGTGAGCAGGGTGTCGAGGTGGTCGAGCCAGTCGGCTGCCGTGCGCACGGTCCAGCCGTCGCCGGTGTAGGCGTCGTCCCGCTTCTTGCGTTCCTCGCTGTCGTGGGCGTCGGAGTCGACGAACACCGCCACCTTGGCGGCACCGGGCCAGGCGAAGTCGGCCTGCCAGCCGCGATCGCCCAGCTCATAGCCGAAGACCGGGGCTTTCTTGCCCCGCGCGGCGAGCGCCTTGGCCAGCCGGGTGAGGTCGGAGTCGGGCTCGTCCTCTTCGAGGAGTTCGAGGATGTCCTCGTCCCAGGCCGCGTCCCGGAGCATCCCTTCGACCGCCTGCTCCAGCGAGGAGGAGGTCGAGGCCCGGTCCGGCGCCGCTGCCGGCCCGGCGTTCTCCGCCGCGGCCGTCGCAGCGTCCGCCGACGGGCCCGTCGTGGCCGTCTCGGGGTGCAGCCGCGCGATGAGCGTCTCCAGTTCCCCGGGGCCGCCTCCGACCCGCAGTGCCTCCACGGCGAAGTCGGCGGCCAGACTGCGGGCAAGTTGTACGCCGTCGCCGCCGGTGAAGGCGAGGAACTGGAGGAGGTTGGACCAGTAGAGCCAGGAGCGCCACCGGAGTTTGTGTGCGGCCGTCCCGAGCTGGTCGCCGTCCAGGTCGTCGAGTACGGCGAGGGCGCCCCAGCCGACCCCGGCGGTGCCGTCGGGTCCGCCGGACGGGTCGACGGTGTAGAGCAGCGGCAGGCCGTGTTCGTCGGTGGCGGACAGGACGAGGATCTCGCCGTTCCCGGTGAGGGGTTCGACGTCGGCCGCCGGGTTCCCGCCCGTGGCGAGGGAGCCCAGGGCGCTGCGCAGGGTGGCGCGGGCCTGGGTGGGGCTGACGTACCGCGGCGGGATCGACACTCCGCAGGTCGGTCATCAGGAGATGCACGAGCAGGCGGAGGCCGTCCGCCGTGTGCCGCCCTTCGTGCGTCACTTGAGCTTCCTGATGACCAGGACGACCAGGACGGTCAGCACGATCGCTCCGGCGGCTCGCGCCAGTCGCCGGGACCGGCTTGGCGCGGGATGTCCCGTTCCGCCACCATGAGCCGGCTCAGGAGGTACAGGACCCTGTCCGACTTCCAAGTAAGGTTCCAGCTTTTCGACCAGCGCCAGACCGAGCGCCGACAGGACAGCGGACAGGGCCGCTGCGGCGAGTCGTCGGGGGCGCGATGGGTGACGGCCCTCGCGGGCCGTCGGACTGCTCCCTTCCGTGATGTACGGGTCGAGGTCCACGACCCGTACGGTCTCGCCGGTCTCCGGAGCGTCGAACGACGGAAAAGGGCTTACCCGATGGGTGGTCGAGTCGGCCTCGAAGAACGCCCGTACGTCAGTTCCACATCGGCGGTGCACTTCGGCGAACAGCTCCTGTGTGGCAGACGGCCCGGGAGGCGTCCGGAAGACGACGCCCTCGATCAGGGGTGTGCGCCGGGGCCGCTCATCGCGTATTCGCCGCCGGAAACACGAGCACCGGCCCTTGGGGAACTCAACTGCCCCGCATGAGCTTGCCGCGCCCCGCCGTCGGAGAAGGAAACGGGAAACAGCTTCGATCGCCTTGTCCGTCCGGGAGTTGGTGCCGCACTCTTCCGTGCAGCACCGCCTCAGCCCGGACGACCGGGTTTGGGAGGTTCCCGTGCCACAACCGTCCACCCCGTTCGGCGAGGAACTGAGGAAGCAGCGTCTGGAGGCCGGACTGAGCCTTACAGACCTGTCCGGTCTCGTGCACTACAGCAAGGCGCAGCTCAGCAAGGTCGAGCGGGGCATCAAGGCACCCAGCCGTGATCTCGCGCGGCTGTGCGACGCCGCACTCGGTGCCGACGGGGCACTGATCGCCCTGAGCACCCCTACCGCTGTCGACTCACCTGCCGTGTCGGTGCCAGGCCGGGTCGAGGAGGAGAACTGGATGATGCAGTTGTCACCGGACGGCCCGAACTCGTTCGGGCCCGTGGGCCGGCGTGAGGTGATGAATGCCGGTGTCGCCTCGCTGATGACCTGGAGGTCGGACGGATCGGGTCCGGCTTCCCCGGCCGCCGGCGCCGGCATGCTGGAAGCCTCACGCTCCCTGTTCACGCACTACCGCAGACTCGGTCAGTCCGTGGAACCCGGCCTGCTCCTGCCCGTTCTGATCGCGCAGACACACACGTTGCGGGAGCTGGCGGCGCAGAGCGGCAGCGGCACCAGGCACCGCCTGCTGGCGCTCGGTTCCCGGTACGCCGAGTACGTGGGCTGGCTGGTGCAGGAGACCGGGGACGAGCGTGCGGCGCTGTGGTGGACACAGCGTGCGGTCGACCTGGCCGCCGCCGGCGGTGATCAGGCACTGGCCGGTTATGCGCTGGTGCGCAGGGCGTTGGTCACGCTGTACCGGGAGGACGCCGAGCAGACGATCGCGCTGGCCCGCCGGGCGCAGAGCGGCATGCTGCCATCACGGATCCGCGGTCTCGCCGCACAGCGCGAAGCGCAGGGTCATGCCCTCGCCGGTGATGTCGGCGCCTGTCTACGTGCCCTGGACCGGGCTCGTACTCTGCTCGCCCACCGGAACGACGGCGCCGACGGCGCCGACGGCCCGGTGATCGGTTCTATGCACCTTCCCGATTCGGTCGGCATGGTCACCGGCTGGTGCCTCGTCGATCTCGGGCGACCGCGCGAGGCGGGCGAGGAACTGGATCGGCAGCTCACTCTGGTCGGCCCCGACGCGGTGCGTACGCAGGTCCGGTACGGCGTACGCCGCGCGCTCGCCCATGCCTCCGCCGGCGAGATCGACCACGCCTGCGCGCTGACGGAGCCATTGCTCGACGGCGTGACGGCGGTGCGCTCGGCGACCGTCACGACCGATCTCCGACGGCTCGTCCGGGTGTTGGGCCGCTACCCGGACCATCCACCGGTACGCCGGCTGGCACCGCGGCTCGGCACCTTGTCACGCCCGACCACCCCTCTTGAGGAGTCATCGTCATGAGCGAGATTTTCATCAATTACCGCACCGGGGACGGGGAGAAAACCGCGGCCCTACTACGTCAAGGGCTGTCGCACCGCTTCGGCCCGGGACACGCGTTCCACGCGTCACAGTCCATCGTCCCCGGTGAAAGCTGGCCCGAACGGCTACTGGCCGCGGTACGGCGCAGCTCCGTACTCCTGGCCATCATCGGACCGGACTGGACGAACTTCCGTACCCGGCTGGAGGACCCCGAGGACTGGGTGCGCAAGGAGATCGAGGAGGCTTTCACGTGTGAGGTCCCGGTGGTCCCCGTTCTGGACGGACGCAAAACCAGCCGGCTGAGCAAGGCCGATCTCCCGCCCGCGTTGCGACGGCTCGCCGATCTCCAGTCCATCGCGTTCGACTCTGGTGACACCGAGATGTGCGTCGCGCGCATCGGTGATCTGATGGCCGACCTGATTCCCGGCCTTGACGACCAGTCCGGGACCGAGGCGGGGACGCTCGCGCCGGGCAGCGTGACCAATTCCATCGGGACCGTGAGCGGCACAGCCGTACAGAGCCGTGACTTCACCGGTGACGTCGGCACGGTCGTCAAGGGGGCCCACGCTCCTGTCCACACAGGGAACGGCAACATCTACTCGCATTCACGTCATGTCTCGGGCGGTGACGGGATGACGTACTCCGAGGGTGACCACCACGGTGCCGTCCAGCACCGGTTCGGCGAACGGGACGGTCACGAGGACAAGGACCGGTGAACCAGCACACCGGCACCTGGGTCCGGGACTCGGGCGTCACGGTCACGGGCCCTGGCGACGTCTACATCGGAACGCAACTGCAGGACTCGGACAAGCCGGCCTTCCGCCGAATCGCCGAGGACCAACTCCGCCGACTGCGCTACGTACTGGTCGCCCCGCCGCGTATGGGCGAGGCTCGTGCCGTACTCGCCGACACCGGCACCGTCATCCTGGAGGGTGCCCCGGGCAGCGGCCGGTCGGCTGCGGCCCGCGTACTGCTGCACGAACATCACCGGGACAGTGGTGTCTTCCACGAACTCCTGCCCGGTGAGGAGGAGGAGCTCTCCCTCCAGGACCCCGCTCTGGTCGGGACCGGTGATCAGTTGCTGCTGGACCTGGCCGCCGCGGACGACCGCCGCTGGGCAGCGGCCCAGGCCGACCTCCCGGCGCTGCGCAAGGCCGTGCACGAGCAGCGGGCTCATTTGGTCGTGGTCATGCCACACCGTGGTGTTCTCGACCCGGACCTGCAGTACTGTCGCGTGGTACTCGAACGGCCACCCGGTATCGGCGTTCTCCGGCGGCATCTGCGCCTGCACGGTGTGCCGCCTGAGCAATATCTCCGGCCGAACGGCACCGTCACCGGGTTTCTGACGGCGAACAGGCCGATGCGGGAGATCGCGGAATTCGCCGACCTGGTGCGCCGAGCACGCGAGGCCGGTCAGCCCGGGGACGGATTCGGTCAGTGGTGCGAGGCGGCCGGGCGGGCGCGAAACGACGGCCGACGGGAAGCAGCCGCGCTCGTCACCAAGCTGCGGGAGGCGCCGCAACGAGCCCTGCTGATCGCGGTGTCCATGCTGCACGGGGCGCATGCCGATGTCGTTCACCGCGCGGCCGGGCGACTGCTGAGCGCCCTCGGGCCTCCGTCGGAGGGCGACTCGCCGCTGCAGCACCGGGACCTCGCCGAGCGACTCCTCGAGATCTCGGCCACTGCCACCCCCAACGGACAGGTCCGGTTCGAGAGACTGGACTTCGACTCCGCCGTTCGTGCCCATTTTTGGGACCACATGCCCGATCTCCGCCCCCACCTCGGCACTTGGGCGGCGAGTGTGGTGGAGCTGAACGACCCGCACGTCGTCCCCGTCGTACGCGATGGTCTGGTGGAACGAGTGGCCGGTGAATATCTGCGGACCGGACGTGCGGACGGACTGGGGGCTCTCATCGAAGGCTGGAGCACCGGTGGAACGAGCCGCCCTCGCCTGGAAGCGGCCGTTCATGCGCTCACCCGCGGGCTGGCGGACCCGGTGCTCGCCAGGGACTTCCGCGAGCAGATCTACCAGTGGTGCGCCAAACGGCGTCTCAAGGGGGAGCTCGCGCAGGTGCTGGTCCGCGTCTGTGCCGACGTCCTCGCGACCAGTCATCCCGATCAAGCTCTGGTCAGGCTCTACCACCTGGCCCGGCGTGAGCGCGGCACGACGCGTGCCCGACAGGCGCTGTGCGAGCTGGTGGCGCGCAGCCGCAGGCTGCACCGCGTGCTGCTCGACCGTCTCGCCCATTCCGACTTCTCACCCGCCAACCTCGAGATCTTTCTCCAGGCCAGCGATCCCGAACTGTTGACGCAGCGCACCGGCACCTCGCACACGCTCGTCGACGAACAGAGCGCGCAGCGCTCCCTGACAACCTGTTGGCACGCGGTACTGACCGAGCTGCCGCCTCCGAAGTGGCAGGCCGAAGCGCGACGCTGGCTCCACTGGGCGGCCGCCGACACCGGACCGCACGGCGGGCTCCTGCTAGACCTCCTCGTCAGCGCGGCACAGCAGTGCACGGAGAAGCGGGGCGAGGTCTTCGCTCTGCTGTACGCGTGCGCCCGCGACGCCGAACGCACCAGTCCGGGGGATGCGGCGCGGGCCGCGGAGACCAGCGATCTACTGCTCCACAAGATCAGCACGGCTCAAGGCGTCGCTCCGGCCACACCGCCGACGACCTCACCCAGGGGGACTCGACCATGACCACCGCACAGAAGACCACGACCGTCTTCCTCACCGTTCTGAGCAGTCTCCTGCTGAGCATCATCGGTCTGACGCAGCGGTGGCCCGCATGGGCATGGTCACTGCTGGCAGTACTGCTGCTCGTCGTCCCCGCAGCCGTCTTCCGGATCACCGCGATGCGCCGCGGCACGGTACCGGTGGCTTTCGAGGAGCAGTTCACGGCCGCCCCCGTGGAACGCACGGAACACCGCGTCAGCCAGGTTGTGCTGCCCAGCAAGTGGGCCGACTACGACTTCGTCTTCTCCTCGACGGTGCGCTGGTACCTCGTCGACGCTTCCGCGAATGCCCCCGTTCTCAACCCGGCGGGTCTCGCCGTCGACGCGGTCTTGAAGCGGGCCCGCGCCATCACCGAGCAACGAGAACCGGTCCGGGCCTCACTCGTCGAGCAGGAACTGTGCGGCACCCTCAGCCGGATGCTGCCTGAGCCCACCGGGCACCTCCAGGCGATGGCGGAGAACATCCAGCTCGTCCTGGCGCAGCAGGACCAAGAGCGCCTCGACAAGCTCGCCGATGTACGCAAGGACGAGGAGGTCTGGGTGCACCAGCGCAAGTACGAGCAGAGCAGGCGCCGGTACTTGGGCGAGGACGTCCTCAAGGACACCGGCAGCGCCGTGGTCTGGTGGCTCGCCAGGAACGACGAGCACGTGGAACGTACGGTGAACGACCTGGCCCTGCTCGCTCAGCTCACCTCGGCGGCCAATGACACCGACATTCCCGAACGGCTTCAGGATCTGATCTCTCAGCAGGCCGGCGAGCCGACGACGTCGGCCTTTCCCGGGGAGGAGTCTCCCTCAGCGCCGCAGGAACGGGAGACGGCCACGATGCATCTCTCCGCCTTCCTCGACAGCATCGGTTTCACCGACGGAGATGTACGCCGCCCGATGCTCGCCGCACAGATCGCCGGCCTCATCAAGGAGCAGAACCGCCATGAGACCGCCGAGGAGATCCAGCACCGCTTCGATCCGCCGGCGTCCCTCGCTCCGGACGACGACGAGGCACACACCTCCGGCTCACCCCTCGCCTAGGAGAAGACACATGGACAGCGAACTGGCCGTACTCGCGGCGTCGGGCGCCACCACATTGGTCTCCCTCATGGTCACCGACTCCTGGACACACGCCCGGGAACTCGTCGGGCGGTTCCTGACCCGCACAGGCGCGGACCCCGACACGTTCGACGACCTGCAGGACACGAGGACCCGGCTCCTCGCCGCCGACGCCACGGAGCGTGAACGGACCGCCCGCGAGATCAGCCGACGATACGGTGACCGTCTGCGCCGACTCGCGGACGCCGACGACGGCAGCGACGCGGCCCTGCGCGCTCTGCTGACCTCGTTACTGCAGCTCTCGGCGTCCACGGCAGACAACTGGCGCACGGTGGACAACCGCATCAGCGGAGGAGTCCAGCACGGTCCCGTTGTCCAGTCGGGCACCGTTGCTGGGCTGACCTTCCACGTGGATCACGTCGATCGCGCGGATCGCCAATGACGCCACCGCAAGGAGGGCCCGGCGCGCTCCTGTGCGCGGTCACCCGTTCCTGCCCCGGCTCGAGTTGGCTGCCCCGAGGCAGCCGCGCCGCGTGGCTACGCGCGCCCGGTGGTCACGGCACCCCGGAACCCATCCGGCGAGGTCGTCGACATCGCGTCGAGCGACGAAGCGGGGACCGGCATGAGGTGTGCGTCGACCCAGGTGTCCCCATCGCCACGTTGGCGCAGGGGGCGTCGATCACCTCGGCGCCCGGGTACGTGACGCCGTGGCACAGCACTCAGTGCGGAACGTCGAAGCCTTTGGTTGGCACAGCCCGACACTCCCGAACCAGCCAATGCGGCCGCGTGGGATGACGGCCGAACAGCGCGTGAGGGCAGAGCACGCGCGTGCCTTGCCCTCACGTCGTCGAACGTCAGAAAACGGGGAACCAGGCCGCCAGGCGCTTGGCGATGACCGGGACATCGATGTTGTCCTGCGCGACTTCTTCGACGAACGGGCCGGCAATGGCGACGGGCGGTGGGACGGTACTGGCACTGACGCCGTTGAACCGCAGGAAGACACGCATGGCGAGCCAGGCGGTGCGCTTGTTGCCGTCGATCAGCGCGTGATTGCGGGCGACGGAGTGCAGCAGTGCCGCCGCCTTCTCGTGCAGCGTGGGATACAGCTCGGCTCCGAACACGTTCGTCCGGGGGCGCTCGATCGCTGACACCAGAAGGCCCATGTCACGCACGCTGTGCTCCGTACCGTTGACCGTGCGGGCGATGGCCAGGATCTCGTCGAGCTGGATGTAGCGAACGTCCGTCACTTCAGGTAGTCCAGGATCTCCGCGTCGCTGTCCATGAGCTCGGCCAAGACGTCGTCGACCTTCAGCTCGGCCCGGTTCTGGGCGTCGCGGATGGCCTCAATGGCAAGTTCCTGCTTGCTGCGGCCCTCCCGACGAGCACGCTCGGTGAGCTTCGCGTCCAGGTCCTCGGGAAGTCGGAGTGTCATCGCCATACCGAGATGATACCAGGCCGGTATCAAGCGGCGCGGTCGGGCCGCGTTCTCGGCTCCGCGGAGGGTGGGACCAGGCGGCCGTGCGCATCGCTACCGCGGAGGCCCAGACCGCCCGATGAGCGAAGTGGTCAGCTGTCGGGTTTCTTCGAGCGCCACGGGGCGGTGGCCTGGGTGGGGCGAGCGCCGGCCTCGATCTGCAGGGCGTACACGGCGTTCGTCACGAGCTCGCGCGCGTATGCGGCGTCCAGTCCGCCAGGGCGGAAGAGGATGCGGTACATGATCGGCGCCACGACACGGTCGATCAGCAGTTCCGTCTCGGGCACCGGCTCCCCCCGCTGCACCGCACGGGCCAACACGGCGTCGATCTGCTCTGCGGCATACGCCGAACACTGACCGGCATTGGTGCCGTCGGGATCGCCGAGCAGGGCGTCCCGGATGTAGGCACGCCCGGTCGGTGAGACCATCTCGTCGAGGAACTGTTCCGCCCACGCGTCGAGATCGGCCCGCAGGCTTCCGAGATCGGCCGGATCCGTTTCCGGACGCAGTCGTTCGACGGCCACGTCGGACAGGAGTTCCTGCAGGTCGCCCCAACGACGGTAGATCGTGGAGGGGGTCACGCCCGCCCGAGTGGCCACCATCGGGACCGTGAGCGCGTCGCGGCCCACCTCCCCTACCAGTTCACGTACCGCCGCATGGACGGACTCCTGTACGCGTGCGCTGCGCCCGCCGGGGCGGGCCATGGGCTTGGGACTCATGACCTCCACCTTAATGCGAATTTGTTGCTTCTAGGCGGTGGCCTGCGGCGGCGACCCGCAGGGCTACGTATCCGGGCGCCCGAGCACGGCGGACGCCCTGCGGCGACGCAACCGCATGCCGGTCGGAACGTCCGCCTTCCCTCAGGCAGCGAGGGGAGCAAGCCGCCCCGCGCCGGCCACCGACTCCTCGTAGACCCGGCCCACACGGAGCACCGTCGCGTCGTGGAAGGGGCGCGCCATCAGCTGCATACCGATCGGCAGTCCGGCGCGGTCGTGACCGACCGGCAGGGTGAGGGCCGGGACGCCGGTGATGTTGGCGGGGGCACAGAGGCGGACGTAGCTGTCCGACACGGCCTCGGTCGTGCCATCGGCCCACTCGACGGCTTTCTGCCCCGCCTCGGCGGCGGTCATCGGCACCGTCGGCGCGGCGAGGACGTCGATTCCGTCGAACATGCGAGCCCAGGCGTCTCGCATCATGGTGCGGGCCCGCTGGGCGCGGAGGTAGTCGCCCGCAGAGGTGAGTTCGCCGGCCTCCAGCAGGATGCGAACGTCCGCCGCGTACAGGTCGGGGGTGGCCCGCAGCGACTGCTCGTGGTACGCGGTGGCCTCGGGAACCATCAGCCCCCACTGAACGGCCTGGATGTAGCGCGCCATCGGGATCTCGACGTCGACGAGCTCCGCCCCCAGCTCCGCCAGCCGCTCGATCGCGCCGCGTACGGACTCCTCGACCTCGGGCGTGACCCGGTCGAAGTAGTGGTTCCGCGGTACGCCGACCTTCAGTCCTCGTAGGTCGCCTCCCGGGAAGCGGTCCAGCATGGGGCCAAACACGCTCGCAGGGTCGCGCGGGTCGTGGCCGGCGGTCACCGACAGCACCAGCGCGACGTCCTGGACGGTGCGGGTGAGAGGGCCCACATGGTCCAGGGACCAGGACAGCGAGGTCACGCCCGTGCGTGGGACCAGGCCGTAGGTCGGCTTGAGGCCCACGACGCCGTTCAGGGCCGCGGGGACCCGGATGGAACCGCCCGTGTCCGTGCCCATGGCGAACGTCGCCCCGCCGGCGGCGACAGCTACCGCCGAGCCGCCGCTCGACCCACCCGCGACCCGGCTGTGGTCCCAGGCGTTGTTCGTCTGCGGAGTGGTCAGGCCGTAGGCGAACTCGTGCGTGTGCGTCTTGCCCAGGAGGACGGCCCCGGCGGCGCCGAGCCGTTCGGCCACTCGACTGTCGCGTTCCGCCACGTGCCCTGCCCGGACGTGCGAACTCGCCGTGGTGGGTATCCCCTCTGCGTCGATCAGATCCTTGAGCGCCATGGGGATCCCGTGCAGCGGCCCGCGTGGTCCGCTTCCGGAGATCTCCCGTTCGGCGCGGACCGCTGCGGCCAGGGCCGCGTCGGCGGCGAAGGTGACGTAGGCGCCCAGCCGTCCTTCGACGGCGGCAATACGGGCGAGCACCGATTCGGTGAGTTCGACGGGGGACAGCTCCCGTGCGCGCACCGCACGGGAGGCTTCGATCAGCGACAGCTCAAACGGTTGCATCGGCGTTCCCCTGTCCGGCTCGGTAGGCGGACGCGGGAGGGGTCTCGCCGAAATCGAGCTCGCGCAACGTGCTGATCACGGAGTGGATGTAGTTGGCCGTCACGGCCACTTCTTCATGTCGGCCGTCTGCGAGGGGGAGCCCCGCCCGCAGCGCCCCTCGGGCTGCCTCTTGGGGGGTGAGTTCGCTGGTCATGGCTTTCCTTCCGGATCCGTGCGGCGCGACGGGCCGGGGCTTGTACAGGACCTCCGACCACCGTAAACGCGAATCATTTGCTTTAGTCGATCGTAGGACCTACGGTGCCTTAAAGCAAACCAATCGCTTTAGTACAGGGAAGGAATCTCATGCAGAGCGTCCCCGCGGGCCTCACTCCTCCCCGCACCTCCCCATCCGGACGCCTGCCGTTCGCATTGCACACCTCGATCCTCATCGCGCTGCTCGCCGCATCCAGCGCGCCGACCCCGCTGTACCCCCACTACCAGGCTCAGTGGCAGTTGTCGGCCCTCGACATCACGGTGGTCTTCAGCGCCTACGCCCTGGCACTCCTGATCGCACTGCTGACGAGCGGAACCCTTTCCGACCATGTCGGACGCCGCCCCGTGCTCCTGGGCGCGCTCGCGGTCCAGGTCGCCTCCATGGCACTGTTCGCGACGGCCGACGGCCTGACCACCCTGATCGGCGCCCGCGTGCTGCAGGGCATCGCGACCGGCGCGGCGACCAGCGCAGCAGGCGCGGCTCTCCTCGACCTGGAAGACCCCGCCCGGCCGGGGCGCCCCGCTCTGGCCAACAGCATCGCGCCGGTGACGGGCATGGCGGCCGGCGTCCTGGCAGCCACCCTCATGGTGCGCTTCGCCCCCGTCCCGGCGATCACGGTGTACGCGGCCCTGATCGCCGTGTTCGCCGCGCAGGCCGTCGCCCTGGTCTCGACGTCCGAGACCGTCCGCCGCCGTCCCGGAGCACTGCGCTCGACGCGGCCCCACCTGGCGCTGCCGTCGGCGGCCGCCCACGCTCTCCTGCTCAACGGCGCCGGCGTCGTCGCCGTCTGGGCACTCGGCGGCTTCTACTCGTCCCTGGGGCCGGGCTTCACACGGCTCATCTCCCCCGACGGACCCGAATACGCCGGCGGCCTGGTCTTCTTCACGCTGACGGCCGTCGCCGCCCCGACGGTGTACTTCACGCGCAGGATGCGTGCCGACGTCTCCGCTCTTCTTGGGAGCTGCGCGGTGATTCCGGCGGCCGTCCTCACCCTGGGCGCCCTCTATCTCGCCGACCCCGTACTTGTCTTCACCGGGGCGGCGCTGGCCGGGTTCGGCTTCGGAGCTGTCTCCCAGGGTGCGCTGCGCGCGGTCGTCGACTCGGTACCGGCCCGGGAGAAGGGCGGCACGCTCGCCTCCTATTACGTACTCAGCTACTTGGCGATGAGTCTGCCCGCCATCGGCGCCGGCGCCCTCACCGCCGGCTTCGGACTGCGTGCGGCAGCACTGGCCCATGCCGGCTGCGTGGCCGTACTGGCGACCGTCGCAGTCGCGACGCTGACCGCGCCGCTGCGCAGTAGGCGCCGGACACCGTCTGAGGACGCCCACTCCCGCCCGGCAACGAGCAACCACACATCCGTCTCACGGGACATCCCCGCTCCAGACATCTCCGTCCTCGCGACCCATGACAGGTAAGGAAGGTCTTCGTGTTCACCTCATCGCAAACGACCAAGTCCACTACTCCCCCCGCCTCTTCCTGGACGGTGGGCAACCACACCGTACGACGCATCGACGAAGTGGCCCTGCCCGCCCAGACCGGTCCGTGGCTGCTGCCCGGGGCAACCACCGACCTCGTGAGCCGGACTCCCTGGCTGAGCCCCGAATTCGCCGACGAACAAGGCGTCCTGCGCCTGGCGAGTCACAGCTTCGCCGTCGAGGTGGACGGCATGCGGGTGCTGGTGGACACCGGCATCGGAAACGGGAAGCGGCGCTCCAACCCCGCCTGGCACAACCTGAACAGCGACTACGAAGCACGGCTACGGGCGGCGGGCTTCGCGCCGGAGAGCGTTGACGTCGTGGTCCTGACCCACCTCCACGCCGACCACGTGGGGTGGAACACGCGTGCCGAGGGCGACGCCTGGGTGCCCACCTTCCCGAACGCGCGCTATCTCACCTCACGCACCGAGTGGGACTACTGGGCGGGGGTCGACATGGAGGAGGCGCGTCGGCAGATGTTCCGGGACTCGGTCCATCCCGTCTGGAAAGCAGGCCTGTTCGACCTCATCGATGTCGCGGACGAGGGCACGGACGTCGCGCCGGGCATCCGTCTGCTGCCGACCCCCGGCCACACACCGGGGCAGGTAGCGGTGGAACTGAGCAGTCGTGGCGAGACCGCACTGGTCACCGGCGACAGCATCCACCACCCGGTCCAGATGGCGCATCCGGAGCTCTGCAGCTGTGTGGACGTCGCTCCCGAACTCGCGGCCAGGACCCGGAACCAGGTGCTCGGCTCACTGGCCGGTACGTCAACTCTCCTGCTGGGGAGCCACTTCCCGCCGCCGACTGCCGGACACGTGCGACGCGAGGACGGCGGGTACCGACTGGCCCCGGCTCCCTCAGGGGTCACGCCCATCGGCGGCTGAAGCGGATCGGAGCACCCGGGACGGCCGCGCACGAGTCGCGCCGAGTCCGTGCGGGTGACGTCCCGGGCGTCCGCGACCGGGCGGCCGGGAGTGGCCATGAGACTCCTCCGGCACGCGCTCCGTCGTCACCGATGGGGGCCGGAAGACGTGACGACCGATCACCGGCTTGCGCCCTTTGCGTAAGCCGGCTGTCGGCTGTCCCTCGTGGGCGACAGTCACGCCGACGCGTCGCGAACAAGGGCAACCTGCCGGCCCCACTCGCCCCTGGCGGGCCAAGCAACGCGACCCTGCTTCAGTCTCACGAACCGAGCGTCATTCAGGGCGCTGTCACGGTCGGCTCCCTCGCCGAGGAGGTAACGCTGATCGGCGTCGGCGAGTGCCGCGATCAGATGCTCCGTGCTCGCCCGCACCCGCTCGCGGGTGGCAGGACGCATCGTGCGGGTGCCGTGCCGGGCCTGACCGCGCACCCTGGTACTGCAACGGATCTGACCGACAGTCACGACAAGCACCGTTGCAGTACCAAGTCATACGTTCATGCGGTCAAGGCCGGATCCCTTGCGCGGAGGTCCGACCTCCGGCCTGTCCGGAACCACGTGACGTCCGAAATCGACCTAGAGGTAGGGAGTTACGGGCGTAGCCTCGTACGGCTCCGCCGCGAGGGAGCGCTACGGAGGTCAGTGCACGTGGAAATCGCCCTGGAGGTCGGCGGTACCGCCGAAGACGCCTACGACCTGCGGCAGTGGCTGCGCGGCGACCCCGAGCTGCGGCCGGCCGTCGTCCGGCTCGTCCCCGCGTCGCTGGCGCCCGGATCGATGGGCGCGTTCGGCGCGGTCATCGAGCTGCTGCTCCAGCCCGGCGGCCTGACCGTGACGCTGGCGGCCGGCGTGGTGGCCTGGCTGCAGACCCGGTGCGGCACCCAGACCGTGACGATCACCAAGCCGGACGGCACTCAGGTCGTCGTCACCTCCCAGGGCGTGCGCGGCCTCACGCCGGAGAGCAGCGGAGAGCTGGCGCTGGAGGTGGCGCGGGCCCTGGAGGAGCCGGCGCGGCAGACCTCGGTTCCCGAGAACCCCTGAGCCGTGACGGAGAGATGGGGGGATCTCGCCGGACCTGACTGCCGCGCCGTCGTCGTCGGCACCGGACGGCAGGGCGCGGGCGAGCACTGCGGCCCGGGCGGCGGCGTGCGGCTCGCCGACCTGCCGAGCGCCGCGCACACGGCGCGGGAGCTGGCCCGGGTGCTGCGCGAGCGGTGTGGGATGGCGGCGGGCCGGGTCACCGAGCTCATCGACCCAGCCGGCCCGACGGAGGTGCCCGCCGCGCTCCGCGACGCCGTCGAGGCGGCGGCGGGCGGCGTGGTGCTGTTCTGCTTCACCGGGCACGGCCGGCTCGGCCCGGGCGGGCAGCTCTATCTGACCACCGCGGCCACGGTGCGGCCCGACGACACGGTCACCGCCGTGCCGTACGCCGAGGTGCGCAATCTGCTCGGCGACGCACCCGCCCGCGCGGTCGTCGTCCTCGACTGCTGCTTCTCCGGCCGGGTCGCGGCCGCCCCGAGCGACGCCCACCGCGACCCGTACGCGACCGCCCGCCCTCCCGGCAGCTTCCTGCTCGCCTCGGCGACCGGCTACGCCGCCTCCTTCGCGCCCGTGGACCAGCCGTACACCCTCTTCGGCGGCGAGCTGGTGCGGCTCCTGGCGGACGGCGACCCGAGCGGGCCGCGCTGGCTGACCCTGCTCGACGTCTACCGGATCCTCGACCGGCGCTTCCAGGGCGGCCCCGCCCGCCCGTACGCGGAGGGCGTGGGCCGGGCCGCGGATCTCGTCGTGGCGCGGAACGTGTGCTCTCCGGCGCCCCCGGAGGAAGTCGACGTGCCCGCGGGCGGCGGCCCCTGCCCGTACCCCGGCATGCGCCCGTTCCTGCCCGAGCAGCGCCATCTCTTCTTCGGGCGCGAGGAGCTGGCCCGCGAGCTGCTCGACCGGGTGACGCACGGCGACGGGCCGGTGGTGCTCGTCGGCGCGTCCGGGGCGGGGAAGTCCTCGCTGCTGCGGGCCGGGCTCGTCGCCGGACTCGAGGAGCGGGGCACGGGACGGGTGCTGCTGGTCGACGGGCCGGGCGCGCGGCCCTTCCGTACCCTGGTCGAGCGCTGGGCGCGGGCGGTGGACCGGTCCTTCGAGGAGGTCGAACGGGAGGTGGGCGCCGGGTGGTTCGGGACCGGCCGGCCCGAGGTCCTGGTGATCGACCAGCTGGAGGAGCTCTTCACCGACTGCGCGGACCCGGAGGAGCGGGAGCTGTTCGTCCGGGCCGTCTCCGGCGCCGGAGCGGCGACCGGGCCGCGGATCGTCCTCGGTCTGCGCGCCGACTTCTACGGGCCCTTCATGCGCGACGCGCGGCTCGCCCGCATGCTCCGGACCGGACAGTTCACCGTCCCCGCCATGTCCGCCGAGGAGCTGCTCGCCGCGATCGAACGGCCCGCCGCGCACGCCGGCCTGCGCCTGGAGGACGGGCTCTCCGGCCATCTGCTGTACGAGCTGCGCCAGGAGGCGCCCGGCGGCGAAGCCGACTCCGTCGCGCTGCCATTCCTCGCCCACGCCCTCCAGCAGACCTGGGCCCGGCGCCGCGGCACCCAGCTCACCTTCGCCGGGTACGAGGCGGTCGGCGGGATCCGCGGCTCGGTCGCCCGGGTCGCCGACGAACTGCACGACGCGCTGGACCCGGCGGGCCGCGCACGGCTGCGTGAACTCCTGCTGCGCATGGTGACGTTGGTCGACACCGAGGGCCGGGCGGCCCGCCGCCGCCTCCCGGTCCCGGAGGCGGAGGGCGAGGCCGAGCGGGAGGACCGCGAGCTGCTCGACCGGCTCGCCGACGCCCGCCTGGTCGTCCTCGACCGGGGCGAGGCCCAGCTGTGCCACGACTCGCTGCTCCACGGCTGGCCCCGGCTGCACGACTGGATCCGCGACGACCGGGTGCGGCTGCTCGTCCTGCGCCGGGTGGGCGACGCGGCCGACAGCTGGGCAGAGGCGGACCGCGGGAAGAGCGCCCTGTACCGCGGCGACCAGCTGGCCGCGGCGCGGCAGGAACTCAGGGGCGAGGGTCCCGAACTCCGGCCCGTGGAGCGGGACTTCCTCGCCGCCAGCGACCGGGCCGAGCGCCGCACCCGCCGGATCCGCACCGGCGTCGGGGCGGTCGTGGCCACGCTCGCCGTCCTCGCCTCCTTGCTCGCGGTGCGGGCCGACCACGCCCAGCGCGACGCCGAGGCCCGCGAGAGCGTCGCCGTCGCCGAGCAGCTGGCCGCGCAGGCCGACACCATGCGCGAGCGCGACCCGCAGACCGCGCTGCGCCTGAGCCTCGCCGCGTACAGGACCGCCGACACCGGCGCCACCCGCTCCAGCCTCTACGCCGCCTACCTCTCCCGGCCACAGGTCGACCTGCGCGGTGACGTCCGACAGCCGGTGGTTGTTCTGGCGTACGGGCCCGGGTGGCCGCGTCCTCGCCACCGGCCAGCGCACCGGCGTCGTCCGCCTCTGGGATCTGAGCCGACCGAACGCGCCGGTGCGCGGCGCCGCCCTGGGGCAACTGCACGGCACCGCGCCCCTCGCCTTCTCCCCGCGCTCCCCGCTGCTCGCCGCGTTGAGCACGGACGCGCTGACGCTATGGGACGCGGCCGATCCCCTACACCCGAAGCGGCTCGGGGGCCTGAAGCTCGCCAAGGACCAGTCGTACAGCCTCGCCTTCAGCCCGGACGGGCGGACGCTGGCGGCGGGCGGGGAGAACGGGCGGCTGCGGCTGTGGGACGTCTCCGTGCCGTCCGCTCCGCGCCCGCTGTACGACAGGAAAGTCGCCCGGGCCCACCTGATGGCCGTGGCGTTCAACCGTGACGGGCGTTTCCTCGCCACCGGCAACGGCGTGAGCGAGGACGCCTCCGGCAAAGAGCGCCCGGCCGAGGTGCGGCTGTGGGACGTCCGCGATCCGGCCCGCCCCGCTCTCCTCACCACCGCCACGGCCGACTCGGTGATGGCGCTGGCCTTCCATCCGAAGCGGGACACGCTCGTGGCGACCGGCGGCGAGAGCGCGATGGCCTGGTGGACGCTTCGGGACGGCGGACGGCGGCTCGCCCGGATCAGACCGACGGACTCGTTCGGGAACACATGGGGTTACGGCGACAACCTGCCCTCGCTCGGCTTCAGCCCCGACGGCTCCGCCCTCGCCGCCGCAGACGGCGCCCGGCCGGGCGGGGCCGCCGTCCGGAGGGTCGCCGAACGCGACGGACCGGAGCTGCTGTCCTCGGTGAACGAGCGCGGCTCGGCGCCGAGCGGCGAGCCCGCGCAGGCCGTGGCCTGGAGCCCCGACGGGGCCTACCTCGCGGTGGGCGACGTCGGCGGCAACGTACGCCTCTGGCCCGAGCACACGCCCGGCCTCGCCCTCCGGGGAACCCTCGCCGACGGGGCCCCGGGGGCCTATCCGTACACGCGGGACGGCCGGTTCGTCCTCACCGGCGAGGCGGTCGTCGGCTCCCTGCAGAGCGTGCCGCGGGTCTGGGACATGAGCGGAGCGGACACCGTGCGCGGGCGGTCGCCGAAGCTGCGGTTCACCGTGCCCAGGTTGTGGGAGGCGCAGTACTTCCTGCCCGGCCGCGACCGGCCGGTGCTGCTCGCGCACCGCTGGACCGAGAGCACCGACGAGCACGCCTTCCGGATCTGGGACCTCGGCGGCGACGGGCCGCCGGTGGCGGGCGCCGAGATCCCGGTGCGCTCGCCCAACGTGCGCACCGCCATCTCGAAGGACGGCCGGCTGCTGGTCGTCGGGACCTCGTCGGATCCGACGGCCGCGATCTGGGACCTGAGCGACCCGCTCCGGCCGGTGCGGCGCGCGGTGATCCCGGCGACATCCTCGGCCGAGCCCGAGAGCATGGTCTTCATGGGCCCGAGAGCGCTCGCGACCGTGGAGGCCGAGGGCCGCGGCCGGGGCCTCGACCTGCGCCTGTGGGACCTGAGCGACCCCGCGCACCCGTTCCGCGTACCCGAGCCGCTGAAGGGCGCGGCGACCGCCCGGGCGCCCTTCGTCCACTCCCTGCGGCTGCTGCTCACCGACGGCAACGCCCAGACCGCAAGGCTGTACGACCTGCGGGACATTCGGCACCCGAAGTCCGTGGGGACGCTGCCGGCCGCCTCGGGCGGCTACACCCCGGTCGGCGGCAGTCTGCTCGCGACGACCCTCCAGGACGGCACCGTACGGTTCTACGACATCCGCGACCCGCGCCACCCGGTGCTCCGGCACGCCCAGCGCCTCGACCGGGAGGTCACCGCCATCACGCCCGACCTCGACGGCGGCCGCGTGCTCACCGCCGAGCCGTACCGCGTCTGGGACGTCGCCGCGGACGGCAGCTGGCGCATGCCGGCCTTCGCCACCCTTCAGGGCGTGCGGAGCGTGGACCTGCTGCCGGGGCGGACGCCGTTCATGACGGTGGTGGCGGACGCCCGGTCGAGCGACCGCGGCCCGGAGTACACGTACCTCCTCGACCGCGATCCGCGGAAGGTCTACGACCGCCTCTGCGCGACCCACCCGCTGGGCGTCGAACCGGACCAGTGGAAGGCCCTCATCCCACAGCTCGACTACCGCCCCTCCTGCTGACGAGGCTCACGCGAAACCGAGGGAGCGGCGGTGGGAACGAGTGCACCCCCGAGCGCGACATGGCCGAGCCTCGCTGACATCCGCCGACACCGGCCGCCCCGCCGACGGCCTCCAGGCCGACGCCGATCCCCCACGGGCCCTGACACTCCATCAGCGCGAGCGTCACAGAAGCGTCAGAGCTGCCCTGTGCGGCACCGGCCACGCACGGGGCCACCAGACGCCCGCCGTCCCGGCAACGGACGAAACCGCAGGTCAAAAACGTCCGACCGGCCTGTGCTGTGCTCTACCCCATGCACTTCGGGAAACAGGTCGAGCGCCACCGGCCACGCCTGAGAAACCCAAGAAATCCGCAGGTCAGTGCCCCTTTGTGACCGGCTCCAGAATCGCCACGCACTCCACATGGTGCGTCATCGGGAACAGGTCGAACGCCCGCAGCGTCCGCACCCGGTACCCCCCGTCCCGGAAGTACCCCAGGTCCCGTGCCAGCGCCGCCGGATCGCACGCCACGTACGCGATCTTCCGCGCCCCCAGCGAGACCATGTGCTCGACCGTCTTCTTGCCGGCACCCGCGCGCGGCGGATCCAGGACGATCAGGTCGACCTCGCTGATACCGGTGCGCGGCAGCACCGCCTCCACCTTGCCCTGTTCGATCCGCACCCGCTCGAACCCGGCGAGGTTGTGCCGGGCGTCCTCGACGGCGCGCTTGCCGGACTCGATGCCGAGGACCGCGCCCTTGTCGCCGAGGCGGTCCGCGAGGGCGCCCGCGAAGAGGCCGACGCCGCAGTACAGGTCGAGCGCCATGTCGCCCTTGCGCGGCAGCAGGCCCTGCATGACCGCCTTGACGAGGGTGTCGGCGGCCTGCGGGTGGACCTGCCAGAAGCCGCCGCTGCCGACGCGGTACGTCCGGCCGTCGGCACGCTCGCGCACGAACGCGCGGCCGTGGACGCGGTGGATGCCGCCGTCGTGCTCCTCGACGCGCATGACGGAGACGGGCCGGTCGAGCTCGACGAGGGGAAGCCGGGCGCCGGGCCGGGGTTCGAGGATCACCATGCGGTCCTGGGACCCCGTCGCGGCGATCGCGTCGACGGACACCATCCCTGACCAGTCGCGGTCCTCGATGCCCAGCTCGCTGACGCCCGGCGCCGCGATCATGCAGTGCTCGATCGGCTCGACCTCGTGCGAGCGGTGGCGCCGCAGGCCGGCGTTGCCGTCGGCGTCCACCGCGTACTGGACGCGGGTGCGCCAAGCGGGCACCTGGCCGGGCGGCAGCTTGTCTCCCTCGGCCGGCATCACGGTGCCGTCCCAGCCGGCTTCCTCGGGCGTGAGGCCCGCGAGCCGCAGCAGCTGCTCCGCGACGACCTCGCCCTTGAGGCGGCGCTGGGCGCCCGGTTTGGCGTGCTGCCAGTCGCAGCCGCCGCAGCGGCCGGGGCCGGCGTACGGACAGGGTGCCTCGACCCGGTCCTTGGACGCCTCCAGCACCCGCACCGCGTCCGCGCGCAGATACCGGGCCCCCTCCTCGCCCTCGGTCACCCGGGCCACGACGCGCTCACCGGGCAGCGTGTGCCGGACGAACAGCACCTGGCCGGCTTCCGTACGGGCGATGCAGTGGCCGCCGTGGGCGACGGGGCCGATCTCGACCTCGTACTCCTGCCCGACGAGCGACACCGCCTGCGACTTCTTCGGTTCTGCCTGCATGGCGGGGTGACTCCACAACGTCGAACGAGGAACGGCCGGACAACAGCCCACCAGTCTACGTGGCTGCCGTCCGGCCGTTCACCATGCGCCCGGGAGGAGCGAGGCTTCGCCCGGGCGAAGCGAGCGTCAGCTCTTCGCGTCCGGCCCCGAGGAGCCCGGGGCCTTGCCGGATCCCGCGGCCTTTCCGGAACCCGACGCCTCCCCGGAACCCGACGAGGTCGCCGCACCACCCGACGAGGCACCCGCGCCGCCCGGTGACGTGCCCGCGCCCGACGCCTCCTTCGGCCGCCCCTCCTGCAACGGACCGCGCCGCACCGCGCCCGGGGCGTTCCACTCCTGGCGCTTGCGGGCCCGCTTCTTCGCCGCCTCGGAGGACTGGAGCTGGTACGGGACGGACGTGACCATGACGCCCGGCGTGAACAGCAGCCGGCCCTTGAGCCGCAGGGCGCTCTGGTTGTGCAGCAGGTGCTCGTACCAGTGGCCGACCACGTACTCGGGGATGATCACCGAGACCGCGTCGCGCGGCGACTCCTGGCGCAGGCTCTTGACGTACTCGATGACCGGCCGCGTGACCTCGCGGTAGGGCGAGTCCAGGACCTTCAGCGGCACGTCGATCCCGCGCCGTTCCCATTCGTCGCGCAGCGCCTTCGTCTCGGCCGGGTCGACGTTGACGGTGAGCGCCTCGAGGGTGTCGGAGCGCATCAGCTTGGCGTAGGCGAGGGCGCGCAGCGTCGGGCGGTGGATCTTGGAGATCAGCAGCACCGAGTGGACGCGCGAGGGCCGGACGGTGTCGTCGCTGGGGCCGTCGGGAGCGGCGATCTCCTCGGACACGCCGTCGTAGTGACGGCGGATCGCGGTCATCGTCCCGTAGAAGATCACCATGCCGAGCAGGGCGACCCACGCGCCGTGCGTGAACTTGGTACCCAGGACGACGACCAGGACCAGGCCCGTGAAGAACGCGCCGAAGGTGTTGATCGCGCGGGAGCGGACCATGTGGCGGCGCTTGGCCAGGTCGGTCTCGGTCGCCAGCAGACGGTTCCAGTGCCGGACCATGCCGGTCTGGCTGAGCGTGAACGACACGAACACGCCGACGATGTACAGCTGGATCAGTCGCGTGGAGTCGGCGCCGTAGATGACGACCAGCAGCATGGCCGCGCCGGCGAGCAGCACGATGCCGTTCGAGAAGGCGAGGCGGTCGCCGCGGGTGTGCAGCTGGCGGGGCAGGTAGCGGTCCTGGGCGAGGATCGAGCCGAGCACCGGGAAGCCGTTGTAGGCGGTGTTCGCCGCCAGGAACAGCACCAGGGCCGTGGCCGCTGCGAGCACGATGAACAGGAAGCTGCCCTTGCCGAACACGGCCTCGGCGACCTGGGTGATCACCGGGTTCTGGACGTATCCGGAGCCGACCGCGGCGCCGTCGTTGAGCAGGTCGGTGGCCGGGTTCTCGGCCATCCGGACCTTGGTGACCAGGGCCAGCACGATGATGCCGCAGAACATGGTGACGGCCAGCAGGCCCATGGCCGCGAGCGTGCTCGCCGCGTTCTTCGACTTGGGCTTGCGGAAGGCGGGGACGCCGTTGGAGATCGCCTCCACGCCGGTGAGCGCCGCACAGCCGGAGGAGAAGGCGCGCAGCAGCAGGAAGACCAGGGCGAAACCGGCCAGGCCCTGGTGCTCGGCCTTGATCGTGTACTCGGCGGTCGGCGCCCGCATGGTGTCGTCGAGCACCAGCCCGCGGAAGGCGCCCCAGGCGATCATGATGAAGACGCCCGCGACGAAGACGTAGGTCGGGATGGCGAAGAGCTTGCCGGACTCCTTGACGCCGCGCAGGTTCATCAGCGTCAGCAGCACGATCACGGCGACCGCGCAGGCCACCTTGTGTTCGACGACGAACGGGATCGCGGAGCCGAGGTTCTCGATGCCGGAGGCGATGGAGACGGCGACGGTCAGGACGTAGTCGACGAGCAGCGCGCTCGCGACGGTCAGGCCGGCCTTGGGGCCGAGGTTGGTGGTGGCCACCTCGTAGTCGCCACCACCGCTGGGGTAGGCGTGGACGTTCTGCCGGTAGGAGGCGACCACCGTGAACATCAGCACGACGACCGCGAGGGCGATCCACGGGCTGAAGTGGTAGGCCGACACGCCCGCGATGGACAGGACCAGCAGTACCTCCCCGGGCGCGTAGGCCACGGAGGACAGCGGGTCGGAAGCGAATACGGGTAGGGCGATGCGCTTCGGCAGGAGCGTTTCCCCGAGCCGATCACTGCGCAGTGCGCGCCCGATCAGAATTCGTTTGGGCACGTCGGTCAGTTTGGACACAACAGAGGATCGTAGGCCTTCGAACACCGGGCCGCCCACCCTCCCCCACCCTCAGCCGGGTTACGGTGTGCCGCGTCTGCCTCCCGGGTGAAATCGGCCAGGCCCGCGCTGCGGATTCCGCGGCCCCGCCGATCTCCGTGCCTATATGACAATCCCCGCCCGCTGCCGCCCCTCGGAGGGTCCATGCACACGACCGCGGAGATCATCGGCGCCGCCGGCACCCTCGTCGGCCTCGGAATCCTTACCTTCCTCAGTCTTTGGAGCATCAGCCGCCGCTGATCCAGCGAAGCCTGCAAGGGGGTGCCCTGCGCCGACCGCGCGTGTGAAGCTTGGTCGGCGGTCTGAGACCCTGTTCAGAGCCAGGCCAGAATCTTTTATTGACTTCTTGTACTTCTTGACCTCGGAAGGACGGTCGTGCACATCGTCATCATGGGCTGCGGCAGAGTGGGTTCCGCTCTCGCGCAGACCCTGGAGCAACAGGGGCACACGGTCGCCGTGATCGACCAGGACCCCACCGCCTTCCGACGGCTGGGCTCCGGTTTCGGTGGTCGGCGGGTCACCGGAGTCGGCTTCGACCAGGACACCCTGCGCGAGGCGGGCATCGAGGAGGCCGGCGCCTTCGCCGCCGTGTCCAGCGGCGACAACTCCAACATCATCGCCGCCCGCGTGGCCCGCGAGATGTTCGGCATCGAGAACGTCGCCGCCCGCATCTACGACCCCCGCCGCGCCGAGGTCTACCAGCGCCTGGGCATCCCCACCGTCGCCACCGTCCGCTGGACGGCCGACCAGATGCTGCGCCGTCTGCTTCCCTCGGGTGCCGAGCCGCTGTGGCGCGACCCCACGGGGGGCGTCCAGCTCGCCGAGGTGCACGCCGCCCCGTCCTGGGTCGGTCACAAGATCAGCAGGCTTCAGGAGGAGACGGGCGTCCGCGTGGCGTTCCTCACCCGCCTCGGCGAGGCGTTCCTGCCCACCTCGCAGACGGTGCTCCAGGAAGGCGATCTCGTGCACGTGATGCTGCGCAGCGACGAGGTCGAGAAGGTCGAGGCCTCGTTCGCCGAGGGCCCCAAGGAGGACGGTCACTGATGAGGGTCGCCATTGCCGGAGCCGGCGCCGTCGGCCGCTCGATCGCGGGCGAACTGCTGGAGAACGGCCACGAGGTGCTGCTCGTGGACAAGGCGCCGACCGCGATCTCGGTCGAGCGCGTCCCCCAGGCGGAGTGGCTGCTGGCCGACGCCTGCGAGATCACCTCCCTCGACGAGGCAGCCCTCCAGCGTTGCAACGTCGCGATCGCCGCGACCGGCGACGACAAGGTCAACCTGGTCGTGTCACTGCTGGCCAAGACGGAGTACGGCGTTCCGCGCGTCGTCGCCCGGGTGAACAACCCGAAGAACGAGTGGCTGTTCAACGAGTCCTGGGGCGTGGACGTGGCCGTCTCGACCCCGCGGCTGATGTCGGCGCTGGTCGAGGAGGCGGTGAGCGTCGGCGACCTGGTCCGGCTGCTCCGCTTCAGCCACGGCGACGCCAACCTCGTCGAACTGACCCTCCCCGAGGAGTCGGCCCTGGCCGGCACCCAGGTCGGCGACGTGGAATGGCCGGAGGACACCTCGCTGGTCACCATCATCCGCGGCACCCGGGTCCTCACCCCGACCCGCGAGGACTCCCTCGAGGCGGGCGACGAACTGCTCTTCGTGGCCGCCCAGGCAAGAGAGGAACAACTGGAGGACCTCCTGTCGGTCCGCAAGGAGGACACCTCCGGCTGACCTTCGGTCCGAGGAACACGACGACACGACGATGGGGGGCGCCCGGGGTATTCCGGGCGCCCCCCATCGCCCAATGAGTGGCGTCCGCCTCCCATGCGGGGGGCG
>NZ_JBHWUU010000014.1:78181-123276 GCF_042737375.1 Streptomyces sp. NPDC060000 | reverse complement strand
GGCCCTACCCGTCGTGTTGCGGCTCGGTGTGTGCCGCGGATCAGCTGTGGGAGACGGTCAGCGCGTAGAAGGCGACCCGGGCTCCGTTGGTGCTGCTGTCCGACGCGGACTGGTTGTAGGCCCCGGCCTTGAAGTACTGCTTGTACGACTGGAAGGACGAGGCGATGGGGTAGTGGGTGGTGCTCCCGTTGACCGTCACGTCGATGGTGTCGCCACCGGAGACGCCGAGGGTGTAGCTCCACTTCTCGCCGACCGGGACATGTCCCACCGTGTGCAGCGTCTGGCCGCCCGCCGGGGAGTTCTCGGTGCCCAGGACGATGTCGCCGTTGGAGCGGTAGTACAGCTCCAGCAGCGGCTTGGTGGACGAGCCCCCCTCACCCAGGTGGATCTGTCCGACGCACACGTTGGACGTCACGGACACCACCCGCAGGGTCACACTCATCCGGTGGGTGCCGCCGAGCGACCAGTTGGCGCTGCTGCCGTCCCGGTTCACCTCCCGGAGCTCCGAGCGGGCGTACTTGGAGTTGGGCGTGGTGACACCCTTCTCGGGCGACCAGAAGGTCAGGGCACCGTCGCCGTCCGTGTAGAGGTAGGAGTCCCGGTAACCGCCCTGGAGCCGGGAAGAGGCGATGGTGGTAGGGGATCCCGGGGAGCCGACCGGTTGCTGCAACTGCCAGACCGACAAGTCGATACCGCTGCTGCCACTGCCACTGCCACCGCTGCCGCCGCCGCTGTTCGGGGCGTCGGGAGTCGCGTCGGCCGTGGGTGTCGGCGTGCCGCTGCTCCTCACCTGTCCGTCGACCGGCTCAGTGCCGTGTTCCGTGCCGGGGGTTGTGGTGGTGACGGTGTTGAAGATGTCCAGGAACTGGTGCTCGCTCTGCTCGGTACCACTGCAGGAATCGGAGAGCTTCCCCGCCTCGGGACAGGCCTTGTCACGGCCCACCGCCCAGAACGACAACTGCTGGATCCCCTTGTCCACCGCGAACTTCGCCACCCGCTCCGCATCACCGGTGGTGAACACCTCACCCGCCGTGTCGTTCACCCCGATCATCGGCGTGTTGCCCTCCATCGCCCACAACTCCTGCGACGACTTCGACGTCCAGATCTGCCCCAGCTGATCATGCAGACCCGTCGCCGCGTCGATCGCGGCCTGCCCCATGTCCTTGACCGCGGACCCGTAGTCCATCGTCATGATGTTCACCAGCGACACCCGCAGCCCCGCACTCTGCGCGTCCCGCAGCAACGCCACACCCCCCGCTTCCAGACCCCGCGTCCCCGACGGCAGCGTGAACTGCACATCCAGCCGGTGACCCGCCGCCTCGTACTGCTGCTGCAACCCCGCCAACGCCTGGTTACGACGGTGATTGGCCGCACTGTCCGCCAGCGCCGCACCCTCGATGTCGAAATCCAGCCGCGACAGATCCAACGCGTCCACCACCGTGCGGTACTGCTCCTGCAACGCCGGAACCGAGGTGCAGCCCTGCCCCAGCTCCGTACCCGACGCCCCGCCGAACGACGCGATCACCTCACCCCCCGACGCCCGCAGACCCTCCACCGCCGACACCCACCCCTGATCCGTCACCGGCGTATTCCCGTTGAACGTGGCCTTGCAGCCCCCACCGTCCAGCACGAACGCCAGCGTCGCATACCGCAGACCCGCCTCACGCGCCTTCGCCAGACCCTCGGGCGACCCCCACGTCTCCACATACGGAGCCGCATACCGCACCGGCCAACTCGAACCGCCCGATCCGCCCGACGGCGGCACCTTGCCGCCCTCCGGTTCGGGCGAGGGGGACGGGGGTTCGATGGTGTCGCCGCCGTCGGTGACGAACTTCCAGGTGATGCCCTTGACGAGGCCCTTCTCCAGGGGCGCGAGTTTCTGGAACGCGGTCTGGCTGAGGTCCAGGTGGTCGGCGGCGCAGGAGGGACACATGTCCTTGACGGGCACCGTGATCGTTTTGCCGTTGTACGTCACCTGGACGTCGACGCCCCGGCACAGCCGGTCCTGGTTGGGGTCGGCGGACGTCCACCACTCGTGCGACACGGCGACGAGATCCTGTTGGGCCGCGTCGACCACGCTTCCGCACGCGCCGTACCCGCTGTCGTTGTAGTACGTCATCTGACCGGAGATGGTCCGGGTACTGACCGGGTTGTCGGCCAGCGCCAGGGACACACCCCCCAAGATGACCGTCACCAGGGCGACAGCACCGCCCGCGATGATCCGGTTCCGGATTGACACGCAATCTCCTGATCAGTCTCATGTGTGGTGAATCGGTTCTCGGCTCGGAACGCCGCGCCGATCATTGAAGAAGTGGAAGGGCACGACGGCGATCCGCCGGGGGCTCTGCCCGGCGAGCCACTCAGTCCGCCTCTTCGGTCACTTGGCGGGCACCGCCGGGAGGCGATGTCCACTCGTGCACGAGCCGCCGTTGAAGGGGCACTGCTGGACCGGGCGCCTTGCCGTCCGCCGCCCCGGCCTGCTGCGATGACAGTGCCGGGCGGCATGTCTTTCCCGGGAAGCGCAGCAGGGGACGGGAGACACGGCGACCAGTGAGAAGGGCATGAGCGAGACCCTTGACCGGCCCACCGGAGCGGAGCGCTCCGCAGGAGCCGGCCGACGAAGTGCCGGTGCCGGCGCGGGGGCGGGGGCGGGGGCGATCCGGGCGGCGGCCGGGGCTCCGGAAGCCGGCAGGCCTACCGCCGGAAGGCATACCGCCGGAAGGCATACCGCCGGAAGGCATACCGCCGGCAGGCATACCGCCGGCAGGCGTACGACCGTGTCGGCCGGTGGTCTGTGAGGCGATGGACGACCGGCCTCCGCCCCCTGCGGACGCTCGTTCCCCGATTCGGCGGTGCGGACCGTTCGCGCCGGTCCGGACCCGTCTATCTGCTCGCGGCCGACGCCGACGAGTCGGCGCGGCTCGCCGAAACGGTCGACGCTCTGCGTGACGGTGAGCGGGACCAGGCGACCGTGGTGATCGCCGCGAGCCTCCCGTACTCCGAGGGCGTGTGGAAGCAGCTCGGGCAGATGCTGGACGAGTGCCGCCGGTCGGGGATCACCGGCGTGCGGCTGTTGTGGTCGGGTGCGGGAGCCGATCTCCCGGGGCGCCCGGCTCCCGCCAGGCGTGTCCGCGACACCTGGGGGATGGAGGTCGTCGCCCCCGCAGGTCCCGTGCTGGTCGCCTCCGACGGGTCGCTCTTCACCTCCGCCGAACCAGGCGGCTGGTGGCGCTTCACCCCCGGCCTGGCCCCCCGGCCGCTCGGGCTGCGTCATCCCGTGCCGAGCTGGGAGGACGCGGCGGCAGGCCTGGCGCCCGACGCGGTCGGCGGGCATGTGGTCGAGCCCGTGCCGGCGGGGGTGCTGATCCGGACGGCGGGACCGGTGCCGGATGCCGAACGGGCCGTCGGCGCCTCGATCCCCATGGACGAACAGCGGCTCGCCGTCGTGGTCGGCACTCCCGGCACGCCCCCGGTCTCCGCGAAGGCGCTGGCCGAACTGCTGGCCCTCCTGCCCTCGCGAGCCGGCGCCACCGCCCGCCTCGTCCCCGGGGACGGGCGTGACCTCCTGAACACCGGCCAGGAGACTGCCGAACTGCTCGGCACCGAGGTGGAGGTAGTGAGCGGAGTTCCCGCCCTGCTGGAGCGGGCGGACGGCACGGCCGACTGGGCCGTGGTGCTGGTCGGAGCGGACGGCGAACCGTCGTGGCGGCCCTACGTGGAAGCCGTCACCTGTCTCCCGGGGCACGACGGGCCCGCCCCGGCACCGCGCGTTCTGCGGTGGCGACCGCCCGTCGCCGGACTGGCCGCCACCTCCGAGAACGGAGTGCTGCTGCTGGACGCCGTGTGGCAGGTCGCCGTCACCCGTGCGGGACTGTGGGTGGGTTCCCACGGCGGTGTGCCCCCGGAGGCGTCCGGATGGGCACTCTCCCACGACACGACGATGGTGCATGTCGGTGCGCCGGGGCAGCGGCTCGACGACGGGCTGTGGCCGGTGCTCGACACGCTGATGGGCGGACTGGAGCCGTCCGTGCGGGCGCGGACGACGCTTCATGTGCTCGGGCGGTGCGGCGCACAGGGACGGCGTCTGCTGCGAGGCGTCGCCGAACGACGGGGGCTCGGCCTGGAATACCGGGACACGTCGGCCGACCCGATCTCGGACGGCCCGGCAGAGGAGCGATCCGAGCCGGCGCTGCCGCGTACCGCGGGCCAGGCTGCGCCGTACGCGGACGCTTCCGCCGCCGAGGCCCCCTGGCACACCTCGCCGATGAGCGTACGGGTCCGGCGCGTGGCCGCCCCGCCCGAGCCGGTGCTCGACAGCCCGCCCGCGCCGGTGCTCGACGCCCCGGCCGTGCCCGCCTTCGCCACGAGGAGAGCACCGGTCCCGCCGGGCTTCGCCGAGGCACGCGCCGCGACCCGTTCGGTGGGAGGGCCGCGCGGCCGTTCCGTTCCGGTTCCCTGGAAGGTTTCGCGCGAGACTCCGGCGCAGGATCCGGCCGGCGCCAGCCCCAGCCCCAGCCCCAGCCCCAACCCCAGCCCCAACCCCAGCACCGGTATCGGTACCGAGACTGGCATCGCCGTCCCCGCTCCCGCTCCCGCTCCCGCGACAAGCACGGCCACCGCTCCGGCATCTCCGATGTCTCCGGTGTCTTCGTTGTCGTCCATGACACCTCCGCTGCCGCCACCCGCGCCCGAGCCAGTGCCGGCACCCACGCCCGCGCCCGCCCGGGCCACCGCCCAGGAACGTCCGCTCGCCCCCGCCGCCCCGGCGCGCCGGGCCGCCCTGCCCGTCCGCGTCAATCCGCGGCACCGGAGCAGCCCTTCCGACCGGAGGGCGCTCCAGGCCCTGGCCGGTGAGCGGTGGTGGCAGCAACAGGCCGCGATCGCCCGGACGTTGATGGTGGTGCCGGGGCTGCGCTCACACAGCCAGAACGAGGAGACGCACGCGGATCTGATCGCGGTGCGCTGTTTCCTCACCCTCGACGACGGCCCGCTGAGCTGGATCTGGCTGGAGCGGCGGCTGGCAGCGGGGGCGGACGACGCGCTTCCCTATCTGTCCTGTCTGGCATCCGGTCTCCGATGGCTCCCGTCGTACCGGGGGGTCGTCGTCCGCGACGCGGGAGTCCTCCCGCCGGATGCGGGGACGCCGTCCCCCGGGAGCGAACTGTGCGAGGCGGGGCCGGTCGGCACGCTGGCACTGGACGGGGCCCCCTGGCCGACCGCCGACCGGTACCTCATCTGGTCGGTGACCGGGCGGCGGGCGCGCGGCCTGTTCGCCTCGGCTCCCGCGGCGGCGAAGGGCGAGGAGGTCGTCTTCGCTCCCGGGACGCGCTTCAGGGTCCTCGGGACGCAGGGGCGGCCCCGAGCCATGACGGTACTGCTGCGCGAGGTGGCCGAGGGCGACCCCGCCGCACGTTCGGGTCAGCACGAGGCTCAGGACAGGGCCGCCCTGGCAGCGCTCACCCAGGCGGCGGACCGGGCACCGGCGGCCGACGCCGCCGCGGCGTGGCCGCCCCGGCTCGTCGGACAGCTGGCCCCTCGGCTCGGCGACGGGAACGACCGCGCTTGATCACGTCGACCGGCGCCGCCGTGCCGGACGCACCCACCCCACAGCAGAGCACAGCAGAGCAGAACAGAGGAGAAAGAACATGTCCGCCGATCGCAGGACGCCGAGGCGCGGGGCGCCTCCGGAAGCCACCGAGCAGTTGAGGATGCGGCGGGCCGTGGTCCTGTCCGCCCCACCCTCCGCCTTCCCGGCCCCCACCGCACCCGGCACTCAGGAGCCGCAGCGCGGAGATTCGGGGACGACCGCACGGACGGCTCGTGGCGGGGCGGACACCGAATCGCGGAACGCGGCCGCGCGCCGCTCGGACGAGGGACCGCGATCCGGCGACCGGCCGGAGCGAGGCCATCGGCGCAGGCCCGCCGGAGGGGGATCCGGCGCGGAGGGTGCCACGGCGGAAGGCGCGGCGCCCGCAGGCAACGCCAAGTCCGGCGCACGGCCGATACTGGCCGCGGCGGCGGTCGCCGGAGCGGTGCTGGTCGCGTTGCCGCTGGCGCTGAACAACAGCCACAACGACAAGGACCACGAGACCGACTTCGAGTCCTCCGGCCAGAAGTCCCCCTCGCCGCTGGCGGCCGACCCGGACTTCACCATCGACGTCACGGCCCGCCCCACCCCCGAGACCACCTCTCCCTCCCTGCCCTCCTCCTCGTCCTCCGCGCCTTCCCCGTCCTCGCCCCCCGCCCCGTCGGCCTCCGGCATCAGCGTCTCTCCCGGCAAGCCCTACCAGGGGCCCGGCATCCGCGCCCCGCACCCCCAGGTCTCGTCGGCGCCCCCCTCCTCCCCGCATGCTCCGACAGTCCTCGCCGGTGGCGCTCCGCCGTCCCCGCATAGCCACCCCGTGGCCGGCGGTGCGGGAAACTACTCGACCTC
The DNA here is from genome assembly GCF_042737375.1 of Streptomyces sp. NPDC060000. Taxonomy (NCBI): domain Bacteria; kingdom Bacillati; phylum Actinomycetota; class Actinomycetes; order Kitasatosporales; family Streptomycetaceae; genus Streptomyces; species Streptomyces sp. NPDC060000. The sequence continues at coordinate 116,843 of NZ_JBHWUU010000014.1, read as the reverse complement.
GCCCGCGCCGGTGCAACTCGCCGGGACCGCCACCGGAGACGGCGGGGCGACCACGCGCACCACTCCGGCACCGGCGGCCGCGGTGCGCGCCGAGACCCCGCCGGTCCCCGGTTCTCCGGCGGCCTCTCCCGCCTCCACCATGTCCACGCCCGCGGGGCCGGCCGAGGGTACTCCGCAGGCTCCATCGGCCGTTGAGACGGTGCCGGACGCGGGCGGCCTGGTCGTCCAGGCCACCCGTGTCCTGGAGACCGGCGATTCGATCGTGTCGGACCGGGCCGGCCTGTCCATGCAGGAGGACGGCAACCTGGTCATCACCGACGAGAACGGCACGGTCCGCTGGTCCTCCCACACCGAGGGCCGGGGCTACAAGACGGTCTTCCAGGCCGACGGCCACCTCGTCGTCTACACCGAGGACGACCAGACGGCCTGGTCGTCCGGAACCGCGGGGCACGACGGTGCCGAGCTGGTCCTCCAGGACGACGGCAACGTGGTGATCCGGCAGGACGGCACGACTCTGTGGGTCAGCGGAACCGCTCACTGAGCACGGCCGGTCGGTCCCCGGCGCCGGATCCGTCCGGCGCCTGGGCCAGCGCCGGCGCCTGGGCAGGGGCCAGGGCAGGGGCCGGGCTCCCCAGGCCGGGCGGCCGGGCGAACGGGTCCGGTGTCCCGGACCGCTCGAGACCGCTCTCCTCGTCCGCGCGCCAGACACGCAGGGCCTCTTCGAGCTCCCGCACGACCCCCCGGACCGGACCGCCTCCCGCGCCCCCCGGGGACCGGGCCGGAAGCTCCCGCATCATCACGACCGTACGCTCGCCGCGCCGAGCCCGGACATCCAGGATCTCGAACCGCGTCCCCGGCGGGAACAGCACCCGGTCCGGCAGCTCCGGTTCCAGCAGGGCCGTGCGGCGGCCGGTGACCGAGCGGACCACCATGTCGGTGTTGCCCGCTCTCCCGGGATTCCCGGTGATGGACGCCGAGCACACGCCGTGCTCGACGACCTGACGGTGTGCGTCGTACCACCGCGTCTCCGCCTCGGCGAGGTCGGTGCGCAGCGCCACCACACCGTCGTGCACGGGCAGCATGGACAGTCCGTCCAGGGCTGACGCGGTCGGCGCCGGCATCCCGCCGCCGGGCTCCTCGACGCCGGGGTTCTCGTGTTCCCGGCCGGTTCCCCGGCCGTGCACGGTCAGTTGGAGACGAGCCGCGAGGAGTCCCGCCAGGACGGCCTCGGGCGGATGGTTCCTGCCCAGCCCCGGTTTCTGCTGGAGGGCGAGAGCGACGATGGCGGTGTCCTTCGCGGAACCGGAACCGGAACCGGAACCGGAACCGGAGTCGGAACCGCTGAGCGGGCCGGTCGTCGGTCTCGTCGGCTCCGTAGCGGCCTGCGCGGGCCCCGACCCGCCCCCGGCGGGCGGAAGTTCACCGGGAACCAGGGGCGGGGCCTCCGCCCCGGGGCGGGCGGCCGGGACCCCCCACGGCCGGTCCGCGGTCAGCACCCGTACCAGCAGACCCGTCTCCGGGGGCAGGCTCCGGACGACGTCCTCGGCGAGCTGCCGCAGCCGGGGCAGCGTCCGCTGCACGCTGTCGTCGCACAGGATCAGTTCGTGGTGGGGGTCGGGGGCGGCGGCGCGCACCTCGTCGGCGTACGACGGTTCGGCGGAGGGGCGTATCCACAGGCCCCAGGGGAGCACCTCCAGGGCCACGCCGGGCCCGCCGCGGTACAGGCCCCGGCGGAGCATCGGCAGGTGGTCGAGGGGCCAGCGGTGGTCGACCGCGAGCGGCGGGTCGGACGGTCCTCCCGGCTCCGGGGGCAGTTGGAGGTACTCACGGGCGAAGACGGGGCGGCCCGGCGTCCCGTCCCGCTCCATGAACAGGACGTCGGCGAGCGGTGCGCGGCCGACCAGCGGGTCGCTGGTGGGGAAGCCGTTGTACACGTGCACCGGTTCGCCGGTCACGGTGGCGAGAGTCTCGCCGAAAGGACGGCCGCCGGGCGTCCGCGGCTGCCCGTACAGCACGACGCGCATCGTGGTTCTGGCGTCCTTGGGGAGGTCCTGCCAGAAGCGGGCGATGTCCTCCGGCGCCAGTGCGGGGGCATCGGGAGTGCCGATGACCACGGTGGCCGCGTCGCTCCGGCAGCGCAGGCGGGCGGCCAGGTACCGGCGGTGGCGGTGCTGGGCGGCGTCCTCGCTCGCCGGACGGAGCCACACCCCGGCGCTCACCGGTTCGGCCACGGCGGACTTCCCCACCGGCCAGGGACGGTCCGGCAGGGTCTCGTCCCAGGCGGGCCGGGGGAAGCGGCGGGACACGTACCGTTCCTGGCCCTCAGGTGGGCAGAGCACCCAGCCGCGGCCCCGGTCCGCCCCGATGAACAGGGCGCCCCCGGCGGACGGGAGCAGCACACCGTCCGGCACGAGCACGTCCTGCCCCAGCCGCCCGGCCAGCCAGCGGCCCGCCGCGGCCGGTCCCTGCGACGGAGGTCTGCCGAACACCACCCGCAGGCCACGAGGTCCCGCGGGCACCGCGTGTGTCACGGCCTCCTCCACCGCGGCCAGTGCCGTTTCCGGCAGGAGATCCACCACGACGACCGCGTACTCGGGGTCCGCTGCCAGGCCGGCGGCGAACAGCAGGGACCGCCGGTCGGGGCCGATGGCCGGGCGCACCAGCCATGCGCTGCCGACGCGTTGCACCGCCAGCTCGGCCGACGGCTCTTCCCGCCACTGGGGCGACGGCGCTTCGTGCCGCTCGGCCGGTGGTGCGGAGCGGGTCTTCGGCGGCAGCCACGGCCGTTTCCTGCCGACCCCACCGCTGCTCCCCCTGCTTCTGGAGGTCAAGTCCCGGTCCGCCACGGCGTGGAACTGTCGTGGGGGAGCGTGCCGGCGGCCTGGACGCGGATGCCCCGGGAGAGCGGCCGGCGCTGGCGGCGGGCGTCGGGCCCGCCGCCCGCGGCACCGGGAGACGAGGGCCGGGGCCTGACCGGTCCGGTCACCTGGCTGTGATTCATGCGCGGTATCTCCGTAGTCGTGCTGGGGTTCCGCTCGTCCGTGCCGAACCCCTCGGCCCTACGGAGTGGCGTCCGGGCCGATGATATGGAGACCGGCCACGGCCGAGACGGCCGAAGCCCGCCCTGCGGGGCAGCTGTGCCCGTCCGGGCCGGGATTCGGCCCGGACGGGCACGGATACGGCGGACCGTCGTCGGTCGCCCGTCAGCGCGGCTGTGCGGAGGGGATGGGGAGCCAGATCTCGAAATGGCCCGTGCCCACGGAGGTGCGGTACACCAGGGCGCTCGCCAGCCGGTATCTGCCGCTGGTCCGCATCTCGCCGCGGACCAGGGCCTGGATGTCTCCCGGCTGGTCGGACCAGTCCAGCACGACGCCGTCGAACCAGCCGTCGTCGATCGCCGCCCGGTAGCCGTCCGCACCCATGAGATGACGGCCCTGACGTCCTGTGTAGTCGATGTAGTAGACCGAGGTCCACAAGGTGTAGTCGGTGAGCCCCTCGCGGCTGAGGTAGTACACGGGCGCCTCGTGCGGCTGGCCCAGCCACTTCTGCCCCGGCCGCACGTTCTTCGCCAGTTCGGGCATCAGATACGTGCCGTTGGGCCAGATGCCGTAGTTCTGGGCCGACTGCGACATGCCGAGCGTCAGGGCCAGCACCCCTACGGCGATGGCCAGTTGGGGAAACCGGAAGTGCGCCCCCATCAGACGGCTGACGCCCACACCCGCCATCGGGGCGGCGAACAGCAGGCCGTACCCGATGTGCTTGTTGAGCGAGACGCTGGTCTGCAGATGGATCTGGTAGGCGGGGGCCAGCAGCGCGGTGCCGGTGAGAACGACTCCCAGGGCCAGGCGCCATCCGGTCCCCGGACCCGTCCGGCGCTGCCCCGGCACCTCGCCCAGCCGGTCGCGGCGCGCGTACAGCCAGGTGCCGAGGCAGGCCAGGGCGAAGAGCAGGCCGCCCCACCGGGAGCAGTCCCAGGCCATGGCGAGGACCGACGTGGTGCCGTGCGCCCGGTCGGTGGTGGTGCTCCGGATCGCCTGCAGGTAGTCGGTGGTGGCCACGCCGATGCCGAGCAGTACCGTCACGCCGGCGGTGAACACCGCACCGCGCAGGAGTGCCTGACGCCCGCCGAGCCGCCGGAGGGCGGCCAGTACCAGCAGGGCCGCGAGGGTGGGCAGGAACAACGCGGACGCGTACTTCACTCCGGTCGCGAGGCCCGCCGCCGGCACCGCGGCCAGCGGCAGCGCCCAGTGGCCGGCGGCGACCCGGACGACGGCCCAGGCGCTCAGCGCGAGCAGGAGGATCGCCAGTGCGTCGTAGGTCGCGAAGTGGCCCAGGAACAGCGTCGACTGGGTGACGGCGAAGACGCCCGCCGCGCAGAGCGCCGTGCGCTCGTTGAAGAGCATGCGGGTGAAAGAGTAGAGCAGGGTGGTGGCGCCCAGCATGAAGGCCAGGCTCATCACCCGCACCGCGGTCAGTCCCCCGACGGAGTCCACCCAGGCGGCGAGCACGGGGTAGAGGGTGGGCGAGCCGGAGAAGTAGGTGCTGAAACCGCCGTAGTCGGGAACGCCGTGGAACAGGTGGTCGATCACGGCGTGCCCGGCGTAGACGTACAGCGCCTCGTCCTCGAAGGCGGTGTTGTGCAGGCGCAGGGACAGAACTGCCTGCACCAGCAGCAGGCAGGCCAGCAGGGCGCGGCTGACCCGGGTCCGGCGGGAACCCGTCTCGGCGGCCCAGCCTCTGCCGGGAACCGGCCCGAGCACCCAGTCCGCCCGGGTGATCTCGTCGAAGGTGTACCCGGGCGCGGGCTCCGGGCCCGGGGCGGGCAGCACCCGCAGCCGCAGGGTCGACTCGGAGTCGAACCGCCCGCCGTCGTCCCCGTCCACGGCCGGGTGCGGCCCGGTCGGATGCCGCGGTGGCCGACCCGAGTGCTCCGTCTCATGCCCGCCCGCGGGCCCCTCCGGCCCCAGCACCGGCCTCCGCCCCTGGTGGACGGCCGGAGAGTGCGAGGGCGTTCCGGGGGCGTCGGCGGGACGGCCGGGGAAGGCGACCACCGGATCCTCCGCGGTCGTCACGGGTGCCTCACGTCGAAGCCGAAGCGCGGGTCGGCGACCCCGCGCCGGAAGGCCGCCAGCGCCTGGGGGCTGCTGTCGATCCGCCAGTCCGTCTCCTTGTCCACGTCCAGCCAGACGAAGCCGACCACGTCCCGGTGGGCGGCCACCCCACGCACCAGGTCCTTGATGTCCGCCGGTTTGCGGGTACCGGGCTCCGCGGCGGTCTCGGCGATGAGCACGGGATTCCGGGTGAAGGCCCGGACCTTCCTGATGGCGGGGGCGAAGAGGGTGTCGAACCTGTGCGGGCCGGTCCTGGTGTAGTGGCCGACGAGGCCCAGCCAGTCCACGTAGGCGTCACCCGGGTAGTACCGCCGCAACCGCACCGGCGGGACCGGGACGTCCACCGTGGGGCTCCAGACCCAGATGACGTTGGACACCCCCGTGTCCTGGAAGAGATCGTGGATGTGCCGCCACGCGCCGACGAACTCCGCGGGCGGGGCGGGGGCGGCCTTACGGGTCCCCCACGGGTACCGGTCGCCGTTCATCCGGGGCGCGAAACCGACGGCGACCGGCACGTTGAGGTCGCGCACGGTGCGCGCGGTGCGCCGGATGTAGTCGTCGTCACGGCCCCCGGAGATGTCACGGAGCGTCGACCTCCAGGGCTCCCAGGCGACGTACGGCAGCATCCTGCGTCTCCAGACCGCCAGGGTTTCGCCCGTCGGGAAGCCGTCGCCCCAGGTGAGGTGGTAGGAGAGCAGGTTGGGTGCCTTGCCGGCCTTCCCGGCCCAGCCGTCGAGGACGCCCGGTGACACGGTGCTCCCGGCGAAGGCGGCTCCGAGGTACTTCCGGTCGTGCGCGGGCCGGATCATCCAGGTGACGTCGAACGGCACGTACGGTGCGGTCCGTACGAGGGGGCCCTGTCCGCCGGCCCCGATCGGCGCCGTGCGGCTGGGGGCGCAGCCCGCCGACGAGGCCGCGGCGGCGAGCGTACCCAGCAACGCGGTCCGGCGCGCGACGGCGGTCATACGGAGGCCCCGCCGGCCGCGGCGAAGTCCGGCACGGGGGAGCCGCCCGCCGCCGTGGGCTCCTCGGGACGGGGCAGGACGAGGAGGCGGAGCACGGCCGCGGCGTAGAACAGGCCGGAGCCGAGCGGCAGGGCGAAGTCCTCGGGCACCATCGTGTCCATTCGCCACACGGCGGCGCCGATCCACAGCGCGGTGACCGGTACGGTCCAGCCCCAGATCCCGATCCACAGGCGCCGGGTGTCGTTCCTGCGCGCACCTGTGGAACCGGTGGGCTGCCAGCCCATGGCGCGGCGTCGCAGCACGTCCCAGACGGCGAACACATGGGACCAGCTGTAGAGGACCCGGGTCGCCCATGCCTCCAGGCGGTACGGGCTGCGGTGCCACAGCGGGTACACGACGACGACGTAGACCACGCCGGGCAGGAGCAGCCACATGTCGGTGAACTTGACCTGCTCGGGGAAGAACAGCAGCAGCACGCACACGATCAGCGGGCCGGTGAAGATCATCAGGGCGGACTCGATGTAGTAGACGAACCCGGAGACGTAGCAGAGGCGGGTGACGAAACGCATCCTCACCCGCCAGAAGTTCTCCAGGCTTCCCAGCATGCTCATGGAGGCCATGCACCAGCGGTACTGCTGGCTGTAGTAGGCGCCGATGGTGTCCGGGCACAGACCGGTGGCGAGCGCGAGGGGCACGTACCGGAGGTCCCAGCCACGCGCCCGCAGATCGAATCCGGTGTGCATGTCCTCGGAGTGCTCGATCAGGCTGGTGCCGCCGACCTCGGCGAGCGCGGTGCGCCGGTAGACGGCGCACGAGCCGACACAGATGGAACCGTCGCTTCGCTGCCGGGAGACCTGAACCGAGCGGTAGAACAATTCCTGAACGGCGCCGGCGCCGCGCTCGATCCAGTTCTGCTGGTCCAGGACGCGGAAGAACTGGGGGGACTGCACGATTCCGGCGTCCGGGTCGGCGTCCATGTACGGCAGCAGCTCATCGAGGAGGTCGGCCCGGGGGGCGAAGTCGGCGTCCAGGATGAGGATGAACTCCCCGTCGGAGCGCTCGAAGCCGTACCGCAGGTTGCCGGCCTTCTTGAACCAGCCGCGGTTGGGCCGCACCAGATAGCGGAAACCGAAGTCGTCCGCCATGGAGGCGACCTCCGGACTGTCGGAGTCGTCGAGGACGAGGGTGGTGAGCCGCCCGGGGTAGGACTCGGCCAGCCGCTGCAGGTGCGTCCAGGTGTTGTGCAACACCGCGATCGGCTCGCCGCACACCGGCAGCAGGACATCGACCGACGGGTACTCCCACGGCGCCCAGGAGCGCACCAGTTCGCGGTGGGCCTTGAGATCGAAGTCGGGTGTGAAGAGATCCAGCCTGAACGAGATCACGAAGCTCAGTGCGGACAGCAGCAGGACCGGAGTGAAGATCCAGATCCACGGGCCGTGCCGGGCCGAGTCGATCTGGCTGTAGAGCACGCATACGAACCCGAGGAACGAGGCGAAGCTGAGCAGCCAGGTGCGGCGCACGACGTAGGAGTACTTCTCCCGGTCGTCGGGAGGCGTCGGAAGCAGCCCCTCGGGAGCCGCCGCGCGCGACGCCCGGCCCACCCAGGGGCGCCGCGCCCCGAGAGGCGGCCGTGCGGCCCCGGTGGAAACAAGAACACGGTGGGCGGCCATGACATCGGGCTCCAGGGGGCGGCTGGTGAGAACGCTGACCGGACATGCCGACGCGGGGTGACCGGCGCCGCTCGGTCGGCAGCACGAAGCCCAGGCTAGGGACCCGCGCGCCGAGGCCCGCCCGTACCGGCGGCAGAGGGGCCGTACGGGCACGAACCCTGCACCAAGGAACGGGGGTTGGGGTCACCGCGACACGGGCCCCGGCCGGCGGAGCAGCCGAGCCGCAGGCCGCTTGCCGGACGTGATCCCTGGGCCGGGGTCAGCTCGCTCGAACTCCCCTTCACAGCAAAAGAGTTGAGCTGGACCGTGTGCCCGCGCTGTCCGTCCTGATCGCCCCGCTCGTGGAGGTGGCCGGTGCGGTCAGTGCTCGGTCCGCCGAAGGTCCGGGGAAGGAGGATCCGGGAAGAGGCCGCACGGTTGCCGCAGGGGACCGGGTGGTTGCGGGTCGCCCTCGTGCCGTGGCGGACCGAGGACATCGCGGCGCCGGTCCTGGCAGCCGGCCCCCCAGGCTTCCCGGACAGCGGCCCGCACCTCTTCCGGTGTCTCTTCCAGGTCGCTCATGCCTCTCCCACCATCAGTCCGGGAAGCCGCGCGGTCGGCCCTCTGCCGTAGGGGTCCGCCCATAAGGCGGGCACGGGCACCGCCACCCCCTCCGCGCCCGGACCGCCTACCACCCGCTCCAGCTCGGACAGCGTGGTTTCGTCGAGCCACGGCGTGTGTCCGCGCCCGGAACCACCGGGCCGGTCAGGGCCCGTACCCGGTTCTTCGGCAAACAGCTCCCGCATCAGCACGGTGGGCCACCGCCCCTCGGTCACCCGCAGCACCTTGAACCGGGTGCCGGGGAGGAAGGCCAGCCGGTCGTCGGCGTACGGATCGACCGTCGCGGTACGGCGACCGGTCAACGACCAGACGACGAACCCCGGTCCGCCCTCCCGGAGCGCGGCCGTCGACGCCGACGCGGTCCAGAAACCCCGCTCGGTGACGAACCGGTTCTCCCGGTACCAGTCCGCCGCCGGGCCGTCCACCCGGGCCCGCGCGACCGCGGGCCCGCGGTAGGACCGCAGCCGGTGCAGACCCGAGGCGACACAGCGGGCGAGCGGCAGATGCGCGCCCGCCGTTCCCCGGGGCAGCGCGTCGTCGAGCTCGGCCCAGCCGCCGGTCAGATAGAGGTGGACCGCCGCCAGATCGGCGAGCACGCGGAACCGGTCGTCGTGGCGGCCGGTCCGCGGTCCGCGGCTCGCGGGCAGCGCCCGTGCCGCGACGGCCAGCGCCCCGCGATACCGGTCGCCGTACCCGCTCCGCACCCGCAGCCGGTCCCGGGCGATCCCGATGCCGCCGGTGTGCACGACCCGCGCGACGGCGCTGGGTTTCGGCTGCACCCGAATCGGATCCGTGCGCGGCATTGCGTCGGTGACGCTCATGATGTTCATCGAGTCGCTTCTCCCCGGGGCTGTGAAGGACACAGGAGCACGGGCACAGCCACAGGCGCCGTTCGCGCCGTTCGCGCCGTCGGAGACTCTAGGAACAGCCGTTGTCCCGTGGGGGCGTCCGGGACGGGAGGTGCACGGAAGGGAAGTGAGTCTTCCTGTTCGTACCGCCGCGTTCGGCGACGAGGCCGGCGGCGGCTGGTATGCCGACACCGGCAAGAACGCGTACGGCGTGCCCGGACGCGTTCGGTCTGGAGAGGACGTCGCCGGGCCGTCGCCCGCGCGCGTGGGCGAGGGGCGACGGCCGACCGGGTCAGCGAGTGGTGGAGTCCGCTGCCTGCCTGACGACCCGGGCGACCGCGTCCGGGTGGGACACCGCGACGGCGTGGGACGCCTTGACCTCGACGGTGTGGGCGTGGGCCCGCTTCGACATGAATCGCTGTGCGGCCGGCGGGATGTTGAAGTCCTGAGTGGCGATCAGGGACCACGTCGGGATGCTCTTCCACGCGGCGCCGACGGACGGCTCCTCCAGAGCGGAGGCGGCGATGGGCCGCTGGGTGGCGGCCATGATCGCCGACTGCCCGCGGGGCACGTCCGCGGCGAACTGGGCGCGGAACTTGTCGGACTTGATGTACAGGTCGTTCCCGCTTCCGCCGTCCGGCAGGGCGTACGGCACCGCTTCGACGGCGTTGCCGAGCGTGCTGCCGGGGAACTTGTTCGACAGTCCCAGCGAGGTCTCCCCCTGGTCAGGGAGGAACGCGGCGACGTAGACAAGTGCCTTCACCTTCTTCTCCCGGCCCACCGCCGCCTCGCTCATCACGGTGCCACCGTAGGAGTGACCCACGAGGATCACGGGGCCGGCGACCCGGTCGAGGACACTGCGCAGGTACGCGGCGTCAGCGGCTGGGCCTCGCAGCGGGTTGGCCGCGGCCACCACCGGATAGCCCGCGCGGGTCAGTCGCTCGATGACACCGGTCCAACTGGACGCGTCGGCGAACGCTCCGTGCTCCAGGACGATCGTCGGCTTCTGCCGGGCCGGCCCCGACGCCGTGTTCCTCGCCTCCGCCGTTCCCGAGAGACTCACGATCCCCGTGAGGATCGCTGCGACGGTTGCGGTTGCCATGGCGCTTCGGCCGCGGTGCTGCACGAGCACGGCAGAGGAAAATCGGGTCATGGGAAACTCCATTTCTGGATTGATCAGAAGGTGATCGGTTGGTTTTGGACGGTGAGCCTTGCTGGTGCTTCCGGGAAGCGCGTGCACGTGCACTCGGGCATGCGGGGTTCCTATGGCGCCGACGCGGCCCTCCTGCTGTGCAGTTACGCCCACGGAACGCCGTTCGCCGGCAGGGGTGGGCACCGCGACTGCCGTCCACCGCGTCGACTGGAAGGGCCCTGGTCGGAACTTGTCCGGGCGGGCAGCGCAGAGACTTCGACGACAGGCCGGAGCAATCAGGCGGCGGCGTGTACGGCGTCGAAGACGGTCTGTGCGACGGCCTTGGGCGGGGAGAGCGGCACGGCGTGCGAGGCTCCGTCGATCTCGAGGTTGTCCACCAGCGGGGAGGCGGCGAAGCGGTCCCGCAGTTCGCCGCTGGTTTCGCCTTCTTCAGGGACGCAGGCGGCTGTGGGGACCAGCCCTACGACGTTCTCGGTTGTCCCGGCGACCGTGATCGGCGCGCCACCGTAGGAGTGGCCGGCAAGGACGACGGGCCCGTCGATCTGCGCGGCCGCCGAGGCGACGTAGGCTGCGTCCGTGGAAAGGCCGCGCAGCGGATTCGGCGGCGCGATGACGGCGACACCGCCACGCTGGAACTCGTCGATGACTCCGATCCGGCCGGCGGCGTCCGCTGACGCGCCGTGCACCAGGACGACGGTGGGGCTCGGCATGTGCGCCTTCTCTCTCGGGCTCAGATGCCGAAGGCGGTACGGAGAGCGGTGACGGCCTGGTTGATGGCGGCCTCGGCGGCGTGGGTACCGCGCAGGGCGTCGAGCATCACGAAGTCGTGGATGATGCCCTGGTATCGGACCGCGGTGACGGGCACGCCGGCTTCGCGGAGCCTGTTGGCGTAGGCCTCGCCCTCGTCGCGCAGTACGTCGGCCTCGCCCGTGATGACCAGGGCCGGAGGCAGGCCGGTCAGCTGCTCGGTGGTGGCGCGCAGCGGGGACGCGGTGATCTGGGCGCGCTCGGCCTCGTCGGTCGTGTACTGGTCCCAGAACCACTGCATCGCATCGCGGCGCAGGAAGAAGCCCTCGGCGAACTGGTGGTAGGAGCCGGTGTCGAAGGAGGCGTCCGTCACGGGGTAGAAGAGGATCTGGTGGACGAGCGGGACGTCCCCGCGCTGCTTCGCCATCAAGGTCAGCGCGGCCGCCATGTTGCCGCCCACGGAGTCGCCGGCCACGGCGATCCGGGTGGTGTCCAGACTTCTGGCCGCGCCCTGTGCGACGACCCACCGCGCGACCGCGTAGTTCTGCTCGATGGCGACCGGGTAGCGGGCCTCGGGCGAGAGGTCGTACTCGGGGAAGACGACCGCAGCGCCGACGCCGACGGCCAGTTCCCTCACGAGTCGGTCGTGGGTGTGGGCGTTGCCGAACACCCAGCCGGCGCCATGGATGTACAGGATCACCGGCAGGGCGCCGGTGACTCCGGCGGGCCGGACGACGCGTGCTCGCACCTGCCCGGTGGGGCCGTCGGCCAAGGCGACCCACTCCTCGTCGACGGCAGGCCTGTCGGTCTCTCCGGACTGCACCTCGTCGACCGCTACTCGGCCCTCGACCGGGCCGAGGTCGAACAGATAGGGCGGATTCGCCGTGGCTTCCGCGAACGCCGCCGCAGCGGGCTCGAGCACGGGTTCGACCGGCGCGGTGACATCAGACATGCGGATCTCCTGAGGACGGAAGCAGAGAGGGGAAGAGATTTCCCGAGGAGCCTCGGGCGGCTGGGGTACTGGCGCCTTCACGCCCTACGCTACGGCGGCGAACAGGGGGCGGATGTCGTATCGCTGCCCGGGGAATGGCCCAGCAGTGCACCACTGGACTTCGGACGGTGTGCGGTGATCCTGGTTCGGTGTGGCTCACTCGTGAACGGACCTTCAGAGCACCGAGTCCTGCCACTCTGTCGGAGACAGGCCGTAGGTCTGCCGGAAGATTCGGCTGAAATGGGAGGGGCTGGTGAAGCCCCAGGACTGTGCCACCACGGCCACGCTATGGCGCCGACGGCGGAGCTCGAGGCGGCAAACGGAAAGTCGTTGCTGTCTGATCCATGCACCGACGGTGGTGCCGTCGCTCTGGAAGAGCTTATGGAGATAACGCACCGAGATGTGGTGCGCCCGGGCTATCGATTCCGGCGACATGCCGCTGTCGGTGAGATTTTCCTGGATATGGGACTGGATGCGCAGCAGCAGCTCACGACCCGGATTCGTGAACTTGCCGACGCTGTTCTCCTGGATCTCGCTCAGCAGCAGCGCGACGAGATCTGCGGTGTTCAGGGCGAGCCGTCTGCCGACCGTTGAATCCTGGGACCGTGATGCCTTTGCGAGGGCCGACAGGAATCGGGAGACAAGTTCTGCCAAGCCGGTCCTGCTGCCGACGTGGATAACAGAATTGCGGCGCAGCGCTTCTTCCGATACGTCGAGGAGGAAGCACGGAACTCGGAAGAAGGCCAGTTCCTCGGCGAAGTGACCGGGGGGCGTCAAAGTGCCCAGAATGATGAGGTCGCCCGGACTCATGACATGGCTGGAGCCCGGATGGAGAGGCAATGTCAGGTCGGACAGGTTGACGCCCAGATATAGATATCTGTGGTCGCCTCCGGCGGGCCACGACAAACTTATGAAAGGATCGGATTTGTTTCCGGGGGTCATTTCTATACTTGCCTGCTCTGGAGTTTCCGACATGGACAAGGTGATCGACCGGACCATTTTGTTTTCCCGTTGCTCGCCTTCGGTGTGGTTTTTTCTCATCCGGTTCTCAGGGCTGCCTTCGTGGGTCGCTCGTCCGGCCTTTCGGGGCCTTCGGAGAGGAAGGAGTCGGCCGCGCCGTTGAAGGCTGGAGGGTTCTCGAGGAAGGGGAAGCGGCTGTCTCGCTATGAACTCCCGGGAAAGAGGACGGACGTGGCTTCCGGCGCATCCGAGGACCAATTCGATGTGGGTCCCGGGCGATGGGCCAGACGGACCGTTCCGTTTCGGCCCGAGCGCCGGGATGCTCGCGCCCTGTGCAGGACGTGCCACCGACGGCGGCCTCACGCCCCTCACCCTCGCAAGCAGCCCGCTCCGGACGCATCAGTAATTTGACGGTCCTTCTGCGGCGGCAGTCGAACAGTTCACTTCGTCAGCGTCCGCGACGTCCGTCGAGCCTGCCGTTCAACGCCGGTCGGCGAGAACCCTGTTGAGGAAGTGGCCGCCCTGTTCGATCGCCGCCACGGTCGGCGGGCTGTCCTGAAGAAAGCTCAGGGACACGAAGTCGTGCACGGTCCCCAGGTAACGGGCGGCGGTCACCGGGACCCCGGCCTGCCGCAGCATTCGGGCGTACTGCTCGCCCTCGTCCCGTACGACGTCCGCCTCCGCCGTCACGATCAGGGCGGGAGGCAGCCCCGCGAGGTCCGCCGTGGTCGCACGCATCGGCGAGGCCGTCGGCTCGGCCAGTGCGCACGCGTCTTTGGTGTACTGACGCCAATACCAGTCCAGAGCCTCACGCGGCAGCAGGTAGCCGGAACCGAACTCGTCCCGCGACGGGGTGGTGGAGTGCGGATCGGTCATCGGGTAGTACAGCACCTGTGCGCGGATGTGCGGGCCGCCCCGCTGCTTGGCCATCATGGTGAGCGCCGTGGCCATTGTCGCGCCCGTGCAGTCGCCGGCCAGCGCCAGCCTGCGGCCGTCCAGACCCAGATCGTCGGCCTGCTCCACCACCGACGTCAGGAGTGCGTACGACTCCTCCAGCGCGACCGGGTAACGGGCCTCCGGGGCACGGGTGAACTCGGGCACCACGAAGGCCGCGCCACTCATGGCGGACAGCTCCCCTATCAGACGCGCGTGGGTGCGGGCGTCACCCAGCATCCACCGTCCGCCGTGCAGGTAGACGACGACAGGAAGCGGCCCTGTCGGCCGCGTCGGCCGGAACAACCAGAAGCCGACGAGCCCGCGGGGACCCACCGGCGCCACCCGGTACTCGGCCTCCAGCCCGCAGCCTTCGGACGGGTGACCCTGGATCTCCAGCAGCGCCTGCCGTCCGTCGGCCGGTCCGAGCTGGTGCAGGTAGGGCGGGTCGGCGGAGGCGTCGACGAGCCGCTGCACGACGGGATCGAGGACGACGGCAGGGCGTTCTGACCCGCGTCGGCCCTCTGCGGGTTCGGAATTCAACGGTGCACGTTTCCTTCCCTCGTCACGATCGGCCGTCCGTCAGAAGATCACCGCCCTCTCCTACCCGAAGGGGTCGCGGTGACACCGGGGGAGCGGTCCCGCCAGTGCGACCCGTCGTGGGATCACAGATCGTCCAGCAGGTCGCGGAGCTGGTTGCGGCTGCTGACACCCAGCTTCGGATACACGTTGTAGAGGTGGGAGCTGACCGTGCGCGGGGAGAGCATCAGGTGCTCCGCTATCTCCCGGTTGCGCAGCCCTCGTGCCGCCAGCCTCACGATCTGGCGCTGCTGGGCGGTCAGTTCCGCCAGCGGGTCGGCCTGGGCGGGGGCGCTGGCCACGCCGCTCGCCCGCAACTCGGCGCGGGCCTCCTCGGCCGAGCCGGACGCGCCGAGCCGGGTGAACGTCTCCAGCGCTGTGGCCAGGAGCGGGCGGGCGTCCAGGGGGCGCCGCCGTCGGCGCAGCCACTGCGCGTAGTGGAGCCGCGCCTGCGCCCGGGCCAGCGGCCACTGATCGCCCACCGGGTTCACCGTGGCGAGCCGGAAGTGGTGTTCGGCGTCCTTCGGGGCGCCGGTCAGCGCGGCGGCGTGGTGCATCAGCAGCGTCATCCGGGTCGTCGGGCGCTCTCCCAACGCGGTGCGCACCGCCCCGAGGACGTGTGTCGCCTCCCCCTGGCGGCCCGTCCGCTGGGCGGCCGCGGCGAGATCGGCGATCGACCGGGGGGACATGAAGTAGTGCAGCGCCGTGCCGTCCTCGCCGAACAGGGACCGGAAGTGCCGGAACGCGGCGTCGAAGTCGCCGGCCGCCATCGCCACAGTACCGGCGGCCCGCAGGAGCCATGCGTGGGTGGCGCGGTTCTCCTGCAGCGCGACCGCCGTCCATGCCTGGTCCGCCGGCATGGCTGCGGGCTCGCCGCGCAGGGCCCGCAGGGTCGCCTGCAACGCCTCGACGTCGATCTGCAGATGCCGCCACTTGTGCACCGCCGCCAGCGTCCCCGTCATCTCCAGGTGCTGGTCGGCCTCCGCCCACCGTCCGGTGTCGATCAGCGTCACGGCCATCGGGACGAGCGTGGGCGCGGCGGAGCCCATGGCGCCGTACGCGCTGAGCACGGGGTGGACCCGGCGCAGGGACTCCACGCACAGATCGGACTCGTCGGCGTAGAAGGCCAACCCGCCGACGGCGACGCCCCGGGTTATCTCCGCGATGTCGAGCGTCGGGGCCGGTGAGCCAGGCCGTCGGCGGATCCTCCGCAACAACTCGGTGGCTTCGCTCGGGTCGGCCCCGGCAAGGGTCACGGCCAGCACCGACTGACTGGCATCGGTCGTCTTCAGCTCGGCGTAGGCGGTGCCGCGGTTCCCGTCCTCCACTCCGTGCAGCAGCGCGGATATCGGGCGCCTGACCTCGGGCAGGCCCGACTGGAAGGCGACTGCCTGAAGGACGCTGGCCAGCGCGACCACCGTCATGGCGTCCCCGGGCGGATTCGGCTCCAGCGCGCTCATCAGCACCTGGAACGCCTCGCGTTGGCGACCGGACAGCGACAGGGCCATGCCCGCGGCGCAGGCCGCCATGCCCAGCAGGTCCCGGTCCTCGGTGAGCGTGGTGATCCTGTCGTAGAGTTCGCCGACCCACGAGGGGTCGCCGGCGTTCTGGGCGGCTCGTAGCGCCTTCGCGTAGCGTCGCGCCCGGTCGGCGGTCGCGGGGCTGCACTCGGCGGACCGTTGCAGGGCCTCGCCCGCCGCGAAGAACCCGCCGCGCCTTTCGGCGAGTTCGGCGGTGTCCTCCAGGGCCGCCGCCACGGACTCGTCGTGACCGACGCACGCTGCGGCCAGGTGCCAGGCGCGCCGGGCCGGGTCGGCCGTGAGCGCGGCCGCCAGGTCCCGGTGCGCCTGCTGCCGGAGATAGGCCGGCGCCGCGTGGTAGGAGCCCGTGCGTGCCAGCGGGTGGCGGAAGACGACCCGCCCGTCCATGACGGTCACGAGGCCGGCCTCCTCGGCCGAGGCCCACGCCCAGAGGTCCGGCCCGGCGCCCGCCGCCGCCATGATCGTGTCGAGGTCCTCGTACTGCGACGCCGCCGCATAGAGGATCAACCGCTGGGTCATCCCCGGCAGGCCGCGCAGGCGGGCGGCGTACAGCTCCTGGATGCGCTCGGTCTGCGGCAGCCCGCCGCCGGGCAGTACGCCCGCGCCGCCCGATCCCGCGGCGCGGCACAGTTCGATGATGGCCAGCGGGTTTCCGCCGGCCTGCCGCAGCAGTTCGATCCGTGTCCGGCCGGTGGGAACGTGCGGCTGGGCGTCCACGAGTTCGACCGCGTCCCGTTCGGTCAGCGGCCCCAACAGCACGGTGGGCAGGGTCTGTGGAACCCCGTCGGGGGGAGTCTGCCCGCGTGCCGCCAGCAACACCCGCACGTCGACGGCGTTGAGACGGCGCATCACGAAGCCGAGCACGTCGAGGGAGTCCCGGTCGAAGTACTGGACGTCGTCGATCGTCAGCAGAACACGCTGCCGGCGGGAGACTTCGGTCAGCAGCGTCAGGACCGCGACACGCAGCAGCATGGGGTCGGACGGCCCCTCCGCGGGGGCGATGCCGAACGCCGTCCTGAGGGCCTTGCCCAGATGGTCGGCCAGCGTGGCGACCTCGGGCAGAAGGGGCAGGAGCAACTGGTGCAGGGAGGCGAAGGACTGCCGTGACTCGGCCTCCGTGCCCTGGCACGCCAGCACGAGCGCTCCGCCGTCCCGCGCGTGGTCGACGCCGACCTTCAGCAGCCGCGACTTGCCCGTGCCGGCCTCGCCGAGCAGGATCAGCATCCGCGGCTCGCCACGGCCCTCGACGGTCTGAAGAAGGCGGGCGATCTCGGCCTGTCGGCCCACGGGGGGAATATTCGGTTCGAACGAGTGCACGATGTGGCGCCTAGCCCCCGTGCCGAGCCACGGCCACCGCGCACGCGCGGCGTATCCGCGGGACGTCCTTCAATGGTTCGGCCACGACGTACTTCCTTGCTTCCATGCGCACCACCCCTGCCGGTCACGAGGTGCGAGGCAGACGCCACACATCTTGTCATCCTTTGCGCGCGGGGCAGCGCCGCCCGTTCGCGCTCCAGAGCACTGGTGCTCGGACCGGTGGCCGATCGGCATCGGGCGATCGGCTGCTCGGCGGCGGCTCCCGGATGGCCCACGTCTTGCACGAAAGGGCGTGATCCGTGCCCGCACGGCGTACATCGCCGGTTGGTGTGGCGCGGCGGGGACAGGCCGTAGTGCACTGGTGGGGGAACGTGTTCCCAGAGTCGATCGCCGGGCCCTGCGTGCATCGGTTGGTCGCCCCCCCGCTCCACGGCGGGGGGATCGCCTCTCTCTCACGGAGAAGCAAGGCATGAGCGGCAGTCAGGCAGGCGCGGCGGCCGGCCCATGGTCGACACCGTCCGCGGGTCCGGGCATGGCGGGCGCCGGGAGCCGGCCCACCGCCCCTCGTGCGGAGGCGGCCCGAACGCCGGCCCGGTACGGCCGACGGCCGGCTGTCCCTGAGGCCTCTCATCCCGCCTCCCTGCACAGCGGCGGGACGGCGGCACCGTCCTCCGTCGCAGGCCGGGTACCGACACCGCCGGCGCCCGGGGCAGCGGTTCGCGACGAAACCTCTGCGCCCTCCTCGGACGGTGCAGGGCGGAGCGGTGTCAGGAGCCCGCAGTTCACGGCCCACCGCGCGGGCGAGGCATGGCTGATCTCCCCTGCCGGCCCTGTTGATCCGCGTGCCCTGACATTCGCCGCGGGCCTTGCCCGCGACCCCGAGTGCTCCGTCCTGGTGGTCGACCTGCCGGACGGGGCGGACGATGTGACGCTCGATCACATGACACGGGAGGTTCCGCCCGGAAGGAAGGGCCTGAGGCTCGTGTTCGGCCGGCCTCCTCGTCTCGGAGCCGCCTTCGTGGCCCGACGGCTCGCCGGCCGGTTGGACCGGACGGTGATCGTGGCGGACGGGACCCCGTTGCCGACCTCCGGCGGAGGGCTGTTCATCGCCGCGGATCACGGACCTGGCTGGGTGCGCTGCGTACCCGGAGCACCGGAGGCGTTCGACTCCAGGCGATTCCCGAAACCGGCGTGGGAGTCCGCCCTCCCCGGTCGGCCCTGGCGGCTGAGCGCGGCGGCCGTCGCGGAACCCCTCCCGGCCGGCGTGTGGCTGCGTCCGGCGGAGGAGAACGCCGCTCAGCACGACCACCGGACGCGTCTTTCCGCCCGGTTGGGGGTCTCCTCCGAGCTGATCACCATGGTGGTCGGGGTTCCCGGGTCGGCCGCACTGCCGCTGGCGGACGTCGCCCGCTTCTGGGAGACCCTGGCCCCGCACGTGCGGCAGGCCGTGCGACTCGTGTGCTACGGGCCCACTCGTCTGAGCGGGGGGAGGAACTTCGGGGACGTGCTCGCCCAGGTGCTCGGCCAACCCGTGCGCCTGTACAACGGAATGCCGCAGCAAGGCGACGACTCCGGTGACGTACTGCTGGTGGGGGATGACGGATCGCCGGGTCGTCCGCTGCGGGCACACGAGTTCACCCACATGCCCCCGACCGGCACGGGGTCACCGCGGCCCTCGTTCGCCGCGGTGCACCGGTGGCCGCTCGGAGACCTCCCGGAGATCGGTCCCGGGACTCACCTCCTCACGGAGGACGTGGTCGTCGAGGTGGTGCGCAGTGGCCTGTGGGTACGCCGGCCGCAGGACCCTCCGCATGCGGCCGAAGTAAGGACCGCCGACCCGCACCCCGGTCACGAGCGGATCCTGTGCGATGCCCAATGCCCGGAGGCACTGCCCCGGCTCAGGCGTCTCGCGGATGACCTGGTGCGTCGCTTCCCGCCCGAACTGCGCGGAGCGGTACGCGTGGGTGTCTGCCGCCCCGCTGTTCCGGCCTCCGGCCGGACAGGTGCTGCAGCTGTCCCGCAGGCGGCGCGTCCTCCTTCCCCTGACCGGTCCGGCCCGCTTCCCGGCGTCGTCGGCCGCTCCCTGGTCCCGGGTGGCTCCGGCCCGGTACCGAGCGGCGAGGGGGCCGGCCAGGTGCGGCCGCACACCGCCCCGGGCGTCGGACACCAGGGCCTCGTGTCCCTCGCGGCCGAGGTACTGCGCAGGCATCCCGAACTCACCGCGGGCCGTCCTGATCCGGACGCCGTCGCCGGTCTCGCGGCCGTCCTCCGCCGACTGGCGGGAGGCGAAGGGCCGGACGGCCCCGGGACGCAGACGGCTGACCGCGTCCCGGAACCTCCCGACCGCGAACTGCTGGGCAGGGGGCTGCGGTTGCTCCCTGTGCACCACGGGGCGACAGGTCTGCGGGCGACGCTCGACGAGGCGATGCGGCAGTGGTACGCCGGGCAGCCGCTGCTGGTCGACGCCGATGTGTGCGAGGCCTCGGTGCGGGGCCCCCGCGACGATCCGGGTAACACCGACTTCCTCATCTGGTCGGTGCGCGGTCGCCGTACGGACCTCCTCGACCCCCTGTCTCCGGACCGGGTGCTGTTTCTGCCCGGCTCCCGGTTCCGGGTACTCGAAGCCGCACCGGACATCCCGGGTGTCGTCATGATGCGCGAGATCGACCCGGAGACGACACAGCGGGATGGGGAACTCGACCGGGCGGCCGTGCGTGAACTCACTCGGGCGTTGAGGGACTGGCGCGGTGGTACGGGGGCCTGACGCGGCCCCGAACGCCCCACGCCGCACCATCCTGGCCTCGGTGCCACTCCGAGCGCCTGATCAAAAACGTCATCCACACCGTGGTCGAGCGGTTAGGCCTGCGTGACCGCACGCACGCCGTCTCGCACACGATCCGGACGGGAATCCTGTGAGAGTGCGCGTCGAAAAGTGCAGTGCTCGCGATCGTCCGGGCACAGCGTCCGGCCGTGGCCTGCCGGTCGCCCTGCCCGGTTCTACGATCACGGCGGGACAGGCGCCGCACGGCGCGTCGCCCGAAGGGCCACGCGTACTCGTATCCGCCCGTGCGTATTCTCGGCGACCGAGGACGAGCGCCGCGCCCGACGACCTGGGACAGCCGGAGTTCCCACCCTTCCCGTACGACGCACATCACCGCCGGCCGTCCTGACGCGCTTCACGACTGGGAGAGGCTCACACGTGACACAGCAGGATCCTGACGCCGGATCTCCCGCGCAGACAGCCGGGCAGCCGACGGCAGGAACGGTGTGGGAACGTGAACTTCCCTGGCAGATGGCCTCGTTGGACAACGCCGGGGAACTCGGCACCGCATCGCGGGCCACGCTCCGCTCGCCGGGCACATCACAACCGGCGGCCGGGACGCGCGGAGCCGCCGGAGGTTCGGCGACGCCCGCGGCGTCACGGGCGTTGGCCGCCGTGCGGCGCAGCCGGGAGACGGTGACCCGGCCCGGCGACGGGGAAGCGACGGATGCGGGGGCGGGCGACAGCGCCGAGGACCCGCAGACGGAGTCGTTCCCGGGCCGCGTCAGCCTCACCAGACCCGTGCTGGCCGGAACCGTCGGGCTCGGCGTCCTGCTGCTGGTGGCGATACCGGCCCTGATGCCGGACGACCCCGCACCGGCGCACCGGTCCGGAGCGGCCCGCCCCGCGGAGGAGTACTCGCTGCGCTACGAGTACCGCTCCGGCGGCAGTAGCGCCTCGCCCTCGCCGGGTCCCGGGTCAGGTCCGACGTCCGGGCCGAGCGCCGGCGCGTCGCACCGCACCGGTGGCACCGCGAGCGCGGCCGCCTCTTCAGTGGAGGACGTGGCCGCCGCGGACTCCGCCACCCCCTCGCCCCGCGTTCTCTCCCCGCAGTCCACCGCCTCGCGCTCCACCGCCACGGCGCAGCACCGGTCCAGCACCGTCGTGCACGGCACGAGCGTGCTGGAACCAGGTCAGACCTGGTCCACCGGCTCAGTCGTCCTGGCCTTCCAGGGTGACGGCGATCTGGTGCTGTATGACAAGAAGGGCCACCGGCTGTGGTGGTCGGGGACCGCCGGGCAGGGCGCCAAGACGGTCTTCCAGGCCGACGGCAACCTGGTCGTATACACCCGGAACATGCGGACCGCCTGGTCCTCGCGCACCGACGGCCACGACGGCGCCCGACTCGTCCTCCGCGCCGACGGCAATGTGATCATCCAGTACGGCCAAGCGGTGCTGTGGTCCACCCGCACGGCCCTGTGACGCCGCGCCGGCGAGACGGCCGGTCCCGACGCCCCCGACGCCGGCCGGCACCGCGTCGTCGCGGCCCGGACGTCCAGGCGGAGACATCCGCCTGCCCGGGCCGGGAGTTCGGGCAGACCCCCTGTCCGTGCAGGCAGTGAGCCGGACCCGTTCTGGCGTGCGCCGGCCCACCGTCCTAAGTTCGCCTACCAAGAGGCTTGTCGCCGGCTGGAGATGCACCTGATGAACACCGTGGTTGTCAAACGCCCGCCGCGTGTGTCAGGACCGGAGGTGCCCGAGGGCCGCATCGAACTGGCCCAGCCGCCTGTCCTCGGTGAACCGGCCGCGGCCGACCTCGGCTCCGTCATGGTCGTACTGCCGATGGGCATCGGATTCGGCGCGATGGCGCTGATGTTCACCGTCGGCAGTTCGACGTCCACGTACCTGATGTCCGGAATGATGGGTGTCGGGATGATGTCCATGAGCATGGGGCAGATCGGCCGGGCGGGTCTGGACCGCAAACGCCGGATGCGCGCCGAACGCCGTGACTACCTCCGCTACCTGGCACAGCTTCGGGTCCAGGCCCGGCAGGCGGCCGCCGCCCAGTTGGCAGCGGCGGTGTGGGACAACCCGCCGCCGGAGCAGCTGTGGTCCGTCGTGCGCTCCTCCCGGGTGTGGGAACGCCGCTCAGCCCACGAGGACTTCGCCAAGGTGCGCATCGGGCTCGGCGTCCGCCGTGCCGCCCTCGAACTCGTTCCCCCGGAGACCAAGCCCGTCGAGGACCTCGACCCGCTCACCGCGATCTCCCTGCGCCGGTTCACCGCGGCCTTCCAGACGGTGCCCGGCATGCCGATCCCGGTCGCTCTGCGCAGTTTCACCAGCGTGGAGTTCGCCGGCGATGTCCGGCACGCGCTGGATCTGGTGCGGGCCATGCTGGGGCAACTGGTCACCTTGCACTCGCCCGACGAGCTGCGGGTCGCGGTGCTGACCGACGACACCGGCCGGGTGGAGTGGGAGTGGGTGAAGTGGCTGCCGCACAACGCCCACCCGCGGGAGCGGGACCAGGCAGGCCCGCTGCGGCTGATCGCCACCGACCTTGCCGAGTTCACCGACCTGCTCGGCCCGGACGTCCTCGACCGGCCCGACCACGATCCGCACACCACCCCCAGCGCCGTCGAACCCCTCGTGGTGGTCGTCGCCCACCGCACCCGGATCCCGCCGGGCTCCCGGCTGCTGGGCGCCGGACTGCGCAACGTCGTCCTGCTGGACGTCACCGGTGCCATGCACGGCGGGGCGGACGTGCTCCGGTTGACGACGGAGAACGGACAGGTCTCGTTCCCGGTCGGGGACGCCTCGGCCGGGGCCGGGGCGGACGCACTGAGCCGGCGGGAGGCCGAGGACCTGGCCCGGTCGCTCGCTCCGATGCGCACCAGCGGCGTCATCGACCTGACCGACAACCCCTTCGAGTCCGACTTCGAACTCACCGCCCTGCTCGGTATCCGCGACCCGCGCGCCTTCGACGTGGCCGCCATGTGGCGTCGGCGCCTCGACCAGAGCACCCGTCTGCGGGTACCCATCGGCGTCACCGAGGACGGCGAGGTCGTCGAACTGGACCTCAAGGAGTCCGCGCAGACCGGCATGGGACCGCACGGCCTGCTGATCGGCGCCACCGGCTCCGGCAAGAGCGAGCTGCTGCGCACCCTGGTCATCGGCCTGGCCACCACCCACTCCTCCGAGGTACTCAACTTCGTCCTGGTGGACTTCAAGGGAGGCGCCACCTTCCTGAACATGGAACGGCTGCCGCACACCTCCGCCGTGATCACCAACCTGGCCGACGAACTGCCGCTGGTGGACCGTATGCAGGACTCCATCGACGGCGAGCTCATCCGCCGTCAGGAGCTGCTGCGCGCCAGTGGCTACTCCTCGCTCTACGAGTACGAGAAGGCCAGACTGGGCGGTGCGCCGCTGCCGCCGCTGCCCTCGCTGCTCGTCATCGTCGACGAGTTCTCCGAACTGCTCGCCGGCAAGCCCGAGTTCACCGAACTGTTTGTGACCATCGGCCGGGTGGGACGCAGCCTCGGTGTGCACCTGCTGCTGGCCTCGCAGCGACTCGACGAAGGGCGCATCCACCGCGTCGAGGGACATCTGTCGTACCGCGTCGCGCTGCGCACGTTCTCCTCCATGGAGTCGCGCAGCGTCATCGGCGTCGCCGGGGCCTACGAACTGCCGCCCGTCCCCGGCAACGGCTTCCTGCGGGTGGACACCACCAATCTGGTGCGGTTCAAGGCCGCCTATGTGTCGGGCCCCTGCCCGGAGAGCCCCGACGACCAAGAGGCAGGGCGGCACGACGAGGAGGCGGCCCGGGAGATCGTGCTGTTCGGCCTGGACCAGCGCCCCGCCGCCGCGCAGGCGCAAGATCCGGTGGCACCGGCCGAGGAACGGCCCGAGCCCGCGCCCAGCCGGCCGTCGGAGAGCGGGGAGAGCCTGCTGGAGGTGCTCATCGACCGGCTGGCGGAAGCGGGGCCGCCCGCCCGACAGGTCTGGCTGCCGCCGCTGGCCGAGTCGCCCAGCCTCGACCAGTTGCTGCCCGGTATCGTGCCCGACCCGGTGCGCGGTATGACCGCCGCGGAGTCCTCTTCACTGAGCGGCCTGCGGGTGCCGCTGGGCATGGTCGACCGGCCGCACGAACAGGTGCGCGAACTGCTGGTGGCGGACCTGTCCGGAGCCGGCGGACACGTCGGGGTGGCCGGCGCGCCGCAGACCGGCAAGTCGGCGCTGCTGCGCACGCTGATGATGTCGCTCGCGCTGACCCACACCCCCGACGAGGTCCAGTTCTACTGTCTGGACCTCGGTGGCGGCGGCCTGGTCTCGATCGCCGGGCTGCCCCATGTGGGGTCGGTCGCCACCCGGCTGGAGCGCGACAAGGTGCTGCGCAGCATCGAGGAGATCGCGCAGGTGCTGGAGCGCCGCGAGCAGATCTTCACCGAGCGGGGCGTGGAGTCCATGGCCGCCTACCGCGAGATGCGCAGCTCCGGCACCCTCGACGACCCGTACGGCGATGTCTTCCTGGTGGTCGACGGCTGGGGAACGCTGCGTCAGGACTACGAGGAACTCGACGACCGCATCACGGCGATCGCGGCACGCGGCCTCTCCTTCGGTATCCACCTGGTGGCCTCGGCGGTGCGCTGGTCGGAGATCCGGCCCAAACTGCGGGATCTGCTCGGCACCAAATTCGAACTGCGGCTGGGCGACTCCATGGAGTCCGAGGTCGGCTCCCGCCAGGCCGCCGGCGTCCCGCAGCAGCCCGGCCGCGGCCTGACCAGCTCCGGCCATCACTTCCTGTCGGCGCTGCCCCGGCTGGACAGCTCGTCGGCCACCGGTGATCTCACCGCGGCGACCAAGGTCGCCGCGGCCGAGATCGGGACCTTCTGGACCGGCCGCACCGCGCCGGGCGTCCGCCTGCTGCCCAGCAGACTGCCGGTCGAACGGCTGCCGGACGCCGAGGGAGACCTGCGGGTCTGTCTCGGCTGGGACGAACAGCGCCTGCAGCCGGTGTGGCACGACTTCGCTGCCACCCCCAACCTGATGGTCTTCGGCGACGGCGAGACCGGAAAGAGCAACCTGCTGCGTCTGATGGCCCGTGCCATCACCTCCCGCTTCCGGCCGGAGGAGGCACGCATCCTGCTCGGCGACCCCGACCGGGAACTGCTGGCGGCGGTCCCCGAGGAGTACCGCGTCGGTTACGCCGTCGACAGCGCGGGACTGAAGGAACTCGCGGTCAGCACCGTGGTGTCGATGAGCAAGCGACTGCCCGGCGCCGACGTGTCCCCCGAGAACCTGGCCCAGCGGGACTGGTGGGAGGGGCCGCGGCTGTTCCTCCTCGTCGACGACTACGACCTGTTCGTCAGCAGCCCGATGGACAGCCCGACCGCGCCCCTCGTACCGCTGCTGGCCCAGGGCGCCAACATCGGCATGCACATGGTGCTCGCCCGGTCCAGCTCGGGGGCGATGCGGGCGATGATGGACCCGATGCTGCGCAGGCTGTGGGAGCTGGGCAACCCGGCCCTGCTGCTCTCCTACCCCAAGGAGGAGGGCAAGTTCATCGGCGAGGCCAAACCCCGCATCCTGGTACCCGGCCGTGCCCAGCTGGTCACCCGGCGCGGGATCCGGCTCGTCCAGACCGGTCTGGTGGGCGAGGGATGACCGGCCCGCCGCCCCTCTCGCACTGCCCCTCCGGCACAGCCCGTCCCGCACAGGAGCGCCATGACCACCTCCGGCATCATGTCCGGCCTGGATTCCACGACCGTCTGCCGGATCACCGTCGTCGGACCGGAGCGCAGCGCCGATCTGGGCGTACCGGCCACCATCACGGTGAGCGCCCTGCTGCCGGTGCTGGCGTCCCGGCTCGACCCGGACGACGGCTCCGACGGCGGGTACGTGCTGCAACGGCTGGGGGAGGAGCCGCTGGAACCCGCCTCCACCCCCGAAGCCCTCGGGCTGCGCGACGGCGAGGTGCTGTACCTGCGCCGGGCCGACGAGGTGCTGCCGCCGATGATCTTCGACGATCTGGCCGACGGCGTGTCCACCGTCGTCGGCGCCCGTCCCGACCGCTGGCGGCCCGAGCTGACCGGGCGGCTGTTCACCGGCCTCGGCTGTCTGACCCTGGCCACGCTGGCCGCGGTCGTCCTGGCCTACGGGACCGGCTCGCTGGTCACCGCCCAGTTCGGTACGGTCGCGGTGGCCCTGCTGGTCGGATCCGCCGTCGTCAGCCGTTCCGGCACGGCCGGCCCGGCGGCCGCTCCGGTCACCGGGACGGCAGGCTGGGCGTTCGCCGCCCTGGCCGGACTGACCGCCTCCCGCGGGGCGGCCGCGCTCACCGCCCCCGACCGGCACGAACTGCTGCTCGGTGCCGCCTGCGCGGCCGCCGCGGCCATCGTGCCGCTCGTTGCCGGGAGGGTACCCGTCCGGTTGTTCGGCGCCCTGCTCACCGCCACGCTCGCCGCCGAACTCGGCGCCTTCCTGTCGGTCAGCCTCGGCTGGGACGCTCTCACCTCCGCCACGGTGGTCGCGGTCACGATGTTCGTCCTCAGCGCGGTGGCGCCGCGCCTCGTGCTCCGTCTGGCCGGGCTGCGTGTGCCGCAACTGCCCCGCAACGCCGAGGAACTCCAGGAGGACGTGGAGCCGCGTACCCGGCAGGACGTCGAACGGCGGGTCGTCGCCGCCGACGCCTACCTCACCGTCTTCACCATCGCGGCCTCCGCGGTGTACGCGGTGGACCTGTTGCTGCTGACCCGCCGCGGCGGATGGACCGAGTGGCTGCTCGCCCTGGTCCTGGGCGCCGCGGTGACCCTGCGCTCCCGCAGCGTCACCGAGGCCGCGCAGCGGGTGGCGCTGGCCCTGGCCGGCACGCTGGGACTGACGCTGGCCGCGGTCTGGCTGCTGGCGTCCGGCGGTCCCGGTGCCCAGGCCTGTCTCACCGTCGTCCTGCTGGCCGCCGCGGGGCTGCTGCTGCTCGCCGCCCAGCGGCTGCCGTCGACCCGGCTGCTGCCGATCTGGGGTCACACGGCCGACATCCTGGAATTGGTCACCGCGATCGCCCTGGTACCGCTGCTCCTCCAACTCCTGCACGTCTACTGGTACTTCCGGTCTCTGGCCGGCTGAGGGGAACTCGTGCAAAGCCGTCGTGACCATGTCCACGCGTATCAGTTCGCCACGGGACGGCTGGCCGCCGCGCTGGTGTCCGGAGAACACGCGACGGGGGAGCCGCCGGCCCGACGCGGCGTCGTCGGCGTGGTCATCGGGATCGTCCTCGCCCTGCTGGTCTGCGCCGGGTTCGGCATCTACGGCCTGATCAAGCCCGGCGGCAACACGGCCTGGGCCAAACCGAACGCCATCGTGGTGGAGAAGGAGACCGGGACCCGCTTCCTCTATCTCGACGGCGTGCTGCACCCGGTGGCGAACTATGCCTCCGCGCTGCTCGGCGCCGCCGGTTCACAGGACGGCACCACCGTGCACACCGTCTCCCGCAACTCCCTCACCGGGGTGCGGCGCGGGACCGAGGTCGGTATCGCGGGGGCACCGGACTACGTGCCGCAGGCCACGGCACTGCTCACCGGGGATTTCTCCCGGTGCCTGACGCCGGGCCACAACAGCGGTGAGACGATCGACTTCGCGCCGACCGAGGAGTCCGCCGCCGAACGCTCCTCGGCGGGCCGCCGGATTCTGCTGCGCGACGGTGAGGGCACCGCGTACCTGCTGTGGAACGGCACCCGGTACCGCCTGGACGGCCGCTCCGCGCTGGTGGCGCTGGAACTGGACGGCCAGGACCCGGTCGCCGCCTCGAAGAACTGGCTGGCCGCGCTGCCCGCCGGGCCGACCGCCGGCCCGGCGTCCGTGCCCGGCCGCGACAGTCCGGGTCCGCAGATCGGGGGGGAGCCGACCCGGGTCGGCCAGGTGTTCTCCACCGCCGCCGACGGCACCGGTCCGGCCCAGTACTACGTCCTGCGCGACGACGGCCTCGCCCCGCTGAGCCGCACCGAGTTCGCGCTGCTGGCCACCGGCCCCGGCCAGGCCGCACCGCGACAGGTGAGCCGCGCCGACGTCGCCGCGGCTCCCGGCTCCAAGGACCGTTCGCTGCTGCACCGGCTGCCCGACTTCCTGTCCGGCCCGGTCGTCCGGCCGGGGGACCGGACGGTGTGCCTGCGGCAGCGGACGGCCGGCACCACGGTGCGTACTTCGGTGACGCTGGAACCGGCACCGCCCGCCGCCGCGGGCCCGGCCGCCGTCCCGGTGGGAAAGGGGCTGCTGGTCGAGGCCCTTCCGCTGCCGTCACAGGGCGTCGCCCGGCAGTACTACCTGGTGACCGAACTGGGGGTGAAATACCCGCTCGTGGACGACAGCGCCCTTTCGGCGCTCGGGTACGGCAGCGGTCAGGTCCGGCCGGTCCCGCGGGCCGTTCTCGACCTGCTGCCCACCGGCCCGCCGCTGTCCCGGGCGCGTGCCCTCACGGCCGTGCCGATCTCCCCGGCCCGCTCCGCCTCTCCGTCCGGCGCCGCGTCGAAGGGCCACTGATATGGCACTCGGACTGAAACCCCGTCGCGCCGCGGAGGCACTGGACCTGGAGAGCCACCGGGCCGGCGACGCTCTGCTGGTCAACCTCAAGGGCGGGCTGGACCAACAGGCCCTTGCCTTCGCCCGGGGACTGCCCGCGGACCCCGAGCACCACCTGGTGGTCCTCGATCTGCCGGCCGACGCCACCGACGCCACCTGGACGGAACTGGCCCGCCTGCTCGGCCGGCGCACGGGTGGATACCGGCTGGTGGTCGGCCGCCGGCTGCCGGGCGGAATGCTGCCGGTCGGACAGTGGCTGGCCGACCGGCTCGACCGCACGGTGCTGGTACACGACGGCGCCGTGGTCCCGGCGGCCGGCGGAGTCCTCTACGTTCCCGTCGATCCCGTCGACGGCGGATCCGGATGGGTACGGCTTCAGCCGCGCCGGCCCGCCGTTCCGGTGTCCCGCCGATTCCCCCAGCCCAGCTGGGAGTTCTCGGTGGCCGACCAGCCCTGGAGCACCAGCGAACGGGTGGTGGCCGATCCGCTGCCGAGCGGGGTGTGGCTGCGTTTCACCGAACAGGAGGTCCGGCTCACACACCACCGCGCGCGGCTGGAAGCCCGGCTGGCCTGCCAACGCGATCTGCTCACCGTCGTCCTCGGCCACCCGGGGGCGGGAGCCGTGCCGCTCGACGACGTCTCCCGGTTCTGGGAGTCGGTGCTGCCCGGCGCCCGTTCCCAGGTGCGGTTCGTGCCCTATGGGCCGCTGGCCGTGCCGGAGGATGGCGTGCCGGGCCAGGCACTGGCCGATCGGCTCGGCTCCCCGGTGGTGCTCTACAACGGACTGCCGGTGCCCCGCGCCCCCTGGGAGCCGCCCGAGGTCCACGCCCTCGACGCCGACGGGGCGCTCGGCTGGGCCGCCTTCGCACGGGAACTGCAATACCTCCCGGCCCGGATGACCGGGGGACGGGCGACCGCTCCCTCCGTGCTCAGCCACCGTCCGGTGGTGGACGGCATCCCCCAGATCGCTCCCGGCGTCTATCGGTACGCCGACGACGCGGTACTGGAGGTCGTGCCCAGCGGGTTGTGGATACGCCCTCCCGACGAGCCCGCCGACGCCGAACTCATCCGCTCGGCCGCCGTCGACCCCCGGCACTTCCAGCTTGTCTTCGGCACGGTGTCACGTGCCGCCGTGCGGATGCGCGAACTGGCCGAGAGCCTGCTGTGCCGTATGGACCCGGTGACCCGCGGCCTCGCCAGGCTGATCCCCGCCCCGCAGATGGCCCGGGCGACCCGGGCTCCCGCGCCGGCGGCCCTGACGCTCGCGGTGCCGGCCGAGCCGTCCACGTCGGCCGAACCCGACACGGGCGCCACGGCGTTCGGGTCCGAGGTGCCCGCTCCCCTGGTCGCGGCCGCGTCCCATCCGGGCCATGGCACCCGCGCGCCGGTGCCCGAGCCGGACGCGGGGCGGGTCCGCCCGGCCGACGTGACCGCCACGGCGGTTCCGCGCCCGCAGGAGACGCCATCCGGCGTACGACCGGGGGGCGGCACCACCACGGCGCAGGCCACGGCGCACCCGGAGACGCCCGAACCGGCCACGCTCGGCGGACCGTCCGCCGGGTTCGTGGCGCCACGGGGACAGGTGTCGCCGGCGATCGCGTTCGGCGCATCGATCCAGGAGGTCTCGGGCTCCGCCGCGACGGAGACCGGTGCGGCGGAGCCCGGCACGCGCGTCCCGCGGGAGCGGCCGTCCCCGGACGAGGGTTCTCCGGCTGAGCCGTACGGCACCGCCGGGAGCGCACCGGACGCCGGGGCGGCCCCGTCGGAGGTCGGCGCCGCCCCGCCGTTCGCCGGCGGCAGCCCCGGCCCGGCGTCCGAGTCCGGCCGGGACGGCGGTACGCCTGACGTCCCGGACCCCGCCCCGCCGAGGCCGACCATGCCGTCGCTGAGACTGGTGTCCGCTCCGGCCCCCGCAGGCGCCGCACCGACGGGCGGTGCCCAGGTCGCCGGGGACCGCACCGACGCGGGTCGTAGGCCGCCGTCCACCCCCGCACCGGTCGCACCGCGAGCGGCGCAGGCGGCGCCGGCGCCGAGAACGGCCGACGCCGACACCGGGCCGGAACCCGCACCCGGACGCGGACCGCGGCCGCAGCCGGTGCCGTCTCCCGCCGCCTGTGCGCTCCCGCCACGCAAGGGCATCGCCCGGGAACGCGAGTGGCTGCGCAGTTCCTTCCGGCAGCAGTACAACGACGGTGCCGGCGCGGTGACCCGGGTGCTGTCGCAGTCGCCGGGACTGCGCGGCACCGGACAGACCTCCACCGAGGACGCCGTCACCGACCTGGTGGCGGCCCGGCTCTACCTGCGCGGAGACGGGGCCCTGCTCGACCGGGCCGTCCGCGGCGCCGACGTCGGACCGCATGTGCCGCTCGCCCGCTGTGTCACCGCCGGGCTGCGCCGACTGCCCTCCTACCGGGGCGCCACCCTGCTGCGCGCCACCCTCGACGAGGCAGAGTGGGCCTGGTACGCGCACCGTCGGCTGGTCACCGAGTGGGCGTTCGGATGGGCCCTGACCGACGCCGCGCCCGCCCTGCCCGGCGACGTCGACTTCCTCATCTGGTCCATGACCGCCCGCCGGACCGCGCTGCTCGACCCCGACCTGCCCGACCGCGTGCTGTTCCTGCCCGGCACCAGCTTCAAGGTGCTGGCCGCCCGGGACGGCGCGCGCCGAAGAGTGCTGCTGCGCGAACTGTCCCCTTCGGAGGTCGGTGCAGACGGACGGGTCGACACCGAGCGGACACCACTGGACGAGATCGCCCTGTCCGGGCTGGACCAGGCCGAACGGGTCTGGCGGGCGGTCGAGCCGGAGTCCGCGCGGAAGATCCCGGACGCGAGTGCTGGCCGGTTCGGCTGCCCGCCGGGACTGATGGTCGGCTCCGGCCACGCCGCCCCGGACACTCCA
Organism: Streptomyces sp. NPDC060000; assembly: GCF_042737375.1. Classification (NCBI taxonomy): domain Bacteria; kingdom Bacillati; phylum Actinomycetota; class Actinomycetes; order Kitasatosporales; family Streptomycetaceae; genus Streptomyces; species Streptomyces sp. NPDC060000. The sequence goes on along the minus strand of NZ_JBHWUU010000014.1, from coordinate 85,194 downwards.
GGCACCACTCCCGGAAAGAGGACAACACCATGAGCCGGCAGATCTTGCTGGTCGCCCAGGACGGTTCGGCCCCCTACCCTACGATCGGCGCGGCCCTGGCCGCGGCCGTCGACGGCGCGCTGATCACCATCTCCCCGGGTACCTACCGGGAGGCCCTGGTCATCGACCGCGTCGTCACGCTGGCCGCCGGGTCCCTCGGTGTCCGCGTCGACGGCGGCACGGCGAGCGCCGTCGTGGTCGACGCCGAGGCGGCCCGGCTGACCGGGCTCGTACTGGAGGGAGGCGGCGAGCAGACCCCGGTCGTCGAGGTGCGCCGTGGCGAGGCCGCCCTGGAGGAGTGCGCGATCTCCGGCGAGGCCTGGGCCGGCATCCTCGCCTGGCACCAGGGCACCCTCATCGCCCGTTCCTGCCAGGTGACCGCTCCCGGCGGAGCCGGGATCGTGGTGACCTCCGCCGGCGCCAACGTGGTGGAGGGCACCACGATCGGCCGGACACTCTCGTCCGCGGTGGTGGTCGCCGAACGCGGACGGCTGACGATGCGCGACTGCCGGCTCGACGGCGCCGGCGGCAACGGCGTCTGCGTCAACGGGCAGGCCCACTGCGTGGTCGAGGACACGCTGATCACCGGCAGCGCCCAGCCGGCCGTGGTGGCCGAGCAGACCGGCCGCCTGGAGCTGCGCAAGGTCGCCGTGTCCGGCAGCGCCGGACTCGACGCCTATCTGACCAGCGGCGCCGAAACCACCCTGACCGACTGCTCCTTCACCGGATCGGGCGGAGAGTCCGTCCTGATCGCCGGCGGTTCGGAGCCCACGCTGCGCGGCTGCTCGCTGTCCGGTGCGGCCCGGACCGGGCTGCGGATCACCGAGGCGTCGAGCCCGCTCCTGGAGAACTGCGAGATCACCGGCGCGCCGATCGGCGTCCTGGTGGACGGCGGCAGCCGGCCGGTGCTGCGGACACTCACGGTGCGCGGTACCGACCGCGGTCTGGTGGCCACCGACGGTGCCTCGGTCGAGGCCGAGCGGCTGACGGTCTCCGCCGGTTCCGCCGGCGTCCTGGCGAAGGACAGGGCGCGTCTGAGCGTGCGCGGGTCGGAGGTGTCGACCGAGCGGGCCGGTGCGGCGGTCGAGCTGAGCGCCGGCGCCGGCGGCCGGCTCCACGACCTGCGGGTGAGCGCCGCCGACGGGCCCGGCCTGGCGCTGACCGGCGCGACGGCCGTCGCCGAGGCCTGCGTGGTACGGGACTCCGGTGTCCTCGTCGGCGCAGACGCGGAGTTGGACCTGAAGGACACGGAGGTCACCGGGTCCGACACGGACGGCGTGCGGGTGGCCGGCGGAGGCAACGTCAGGGCCGTCGGCTGCCGGGTGCACGGTGCCCGCGGTCATGGGGTGCACCTTCAGGCGACTTCGCGGGCCGAGCTGGACAACTGCGTGGTGTTCGACAACGCGGGTGACGGTATCCGTGTCAACACCGAGGAACCGGTCCGCGTCCAGGACTGCGAGATCCGCGACAACGGCGGTCAGGCACTTCACCGGATGCGTCCCGGGTCCCGCCTCACCGTCGTCAACGTCAGCGGCGCGGACACGCCGGTGGACTCCCCGGGGGAAGGGGACGGCGTCCCACACTGGGAGCCCGACCAGTCGCAGACCACGGGCGAGGCCGGCACGGGCCGGCGGCCGCCGGTCGCCCGGCACACCGGGACCGGACCGCTGGCCGAACTGGACGCGCTGGTCGGGCTGGAGAGCGTCAAGCAGGAGGTCACCGGCCTCATCAACCTCAACAAGATGACCCGCCGCCGCGAGGAGATGGGCCTGCCCATGCCTCCGATGAGCCGTCACCTGGTGTTCGCCGGCCCGCCCGGCACGGGAAAGACCACGGTGGCCCGGCTGTACGGCGCGGTGCTCGCCGAGCTCGGCATCCTGAGCAAGGGCCACATCGTCGAGGTGTCCCGCGCCGACCTGGTCGCGCAGATCATCGGCGGCACCGCCATCAAGACCACCGAGGTCTTCAACCGGGGGCTCGGCGGCGTGCTGTTCATCGACGAGGCGTACACGCTGACCAACCAGTCGAAGGGCACCGGCCCGGACTTCGGCCAAGAGGCCGTCGAGACCCTGATGAAGCTGATGGAGGACCACCGGGACGAGATCGTGGTCATCGTGGCGGGCTACTCCGCTCAGATGGACCAGTTCCTGGCCTCCAACCCGGGTATGGCGTCCCGCTTCTCACGGACTGTGGCGTTTCCCAACTACACGGTGGACGAACTGGTCACCATCGTGCTGGGGTTGTGCGGCAAGCACTACTACGAGCTGACCGAGGGCGCCCTGGAAGGGGTGAGCCGGTACTTCGACCGCATCCCCAAGGGACCCACGTTCGGCAACGGCCGGGTCGCGCGCCAGCTCTTCGAGACGATGATCAGCAAGCAGGCGTCGCGCCTGGCCGTCGGTGCCCCGGGCAAGGACTCCGAGTTGAGCCGGCTCACCGAGGCGGACGTGGAGACGGTCGCCGAACCGACCCCGCCGGCCCAGGCCGACGCCTCCGAGTCCGCCTCGGACGACGTCCCGGGTGGCGGCTCGCCCCAGAGCGCCGGAGCCGCGCGGATCGCCGCCCTGATCGGCCTCGACGAGGTACGGCAGGCATTGGAGGTCCGCCTGGCAGCCCTGGCGGCCGCGCGCCGGGCCGGCGGCCCGGCGGCCGGTGCGGCCAACCTGGTGTTCGCGGGCCTGGAGGGCAGCGGTCGCGACGCGGTCGCGGTGCTCTACGCCAGGGCCCTCGCCGAGTCGGGCGTCCTGCCGACCGGCACGGTGCACCGGGCCCAGCTGTCGGTCATGCCGGCCCGCTGGCCCGGCCAGGCCGAGGCATACCTGTCGGGGCTGCTCGACGAGGCGGCCGGCGGCCTGCTGCTGCTCGAACTCGACCAGTTCTTCACCCAGCGGCCGGCCGCGGAGCGCACCGCCCTCGTCACGGCCCTCGCCGACTCGGTTCCGCGCCGTCCCGACACGGCGCTGGCCCTGTCCGCGGATCCGCAGCTGCTGGCCGACCTGCTGGTCGTCCCGCCGGGGGGCCGGCTGGCGGAGTGCTTCGCGGCCCGCCTGGACTTCGCTCCGTACACACCGCGGGAGTTGGCGCGGCTGGCGGTCCGGCGGTTGACGGCGACCGGGTTCGAGGTGACGGACGGGGTCGTCGACGCCCTCGCGGAACGCTTCGCCGAAACCCCGCCGCGCAGCGGGGCCTTCGGCGCCCACTGGAGCGCGGACCAGTTGGCCGACGCGGCCGCTTCCCGGGTGATCGGACCCGCGGACCTGCCCGCCCTGCTGGAGGAACCGGACCCGGACCGGGCCGGCGCGGTGGCGGTGGCGTGATCCGGGGCGCAAGGGCAGGGGGCGTGTCACAGCGGGCAGGACAGAGCCGTTGCGCTGTCGGCCCATCAGGGGGAGGGGCAGGATAAGACGTACAGAGCGAAAGCCCATTGATCCGGCAAATCCACACAAAGGAGAACCACATGTCGACAGCTTCCGGGATTGAGGCCGTAGACCTCGGAGGGATGAATCAGTCTGCGAATGTCCATCTGCAGACTCTGGAGAATCACCGCGCGTCCTACCAGACCATGACGGGCCTGGCCCAGCAGGCGGAGCAGGGCTGGCAGGGGCAGGCCGGCGTCAACTTCACCAACGCGCTCAACGCCTGGCTGGAGAACTACAAGGTCGTGGGGAACGTTCTCGACCAGATGCACGAGCGCATCGTCGCCAACGGGCAGCAGCTCTCCACCACCCATGAGTCGACGACCGGTACGACGGCGCAGGTCGGGGCCACGATGGCGCAGCCCGTCGGACTCGTGGGTTTCTAGCCCTCACCCGCCGAATTCGCGCGGGCGACCGGGGATGACCCGCACGGCACCGCGCATCATCTGAACAGGAGGAAACGCATGCCGACTTACACGATCAACTGGGCGGCCTTCAACGAGGTGCTGGAACAGCTGACGACGGTTCAGAACGAAATCAGCACCCTGAACCAGGAGTTCGCCTCGGGCAACACCTCGGCACTCAGCGAATGGCAGAGCTCCGTCAAGGAGTTGTTCGACGCGCACAAGACCGAGTGGAACACGGCCACCGCGGAGATGGAGCGTCTGGCGAAGGATGCTCAGATCGCGGCGGCGCAATGCCGTGAGGAGTACGCGGGCGCGGTCAAGTACGGCACTCAGCTCTGGGGCAGGTAACCATGGCCGAGGTTCCGGTGACTCCCGTAGATCCCTCCACTCCGGACACTGTCACCCCGCAGGCGTGGGACCCGACGAGCGTTCACCGGCCGGACGTCCCCGACGCGCCGGCGGGGGGCAGTGTGCCGGACCCGCCATCGGTGCCCAAGGGCGCGGGCGGGGGCAGCGGCAGGGAGGTGGTGGACACCGCGTCCCTGGACCTGTTCGCGAAGAACATCGAATCCCTCGTGCCGACGATCGTCGCGGCGCGGGAACGGATGGCGGCCGGCTCGGGAACCACCGTGCAGCCGGGTGCCTTCTACGACGCCTACCAACTGCGGTCCCAGACCTCGGGACCCAACGGTGGCGGCGGTCTCCAGCAGCGGTACTACAACGTACTCGCCGACCTCGCCGAGGGGCTGGCGGACATCAGTCGTGGCGCGCAGCTGATGAGCAAAAAATACACCTCTGTGGATGATCTTGCCAAAATGAAGACGAGTGATCTCCAGGGGATGCTGAGTGACGCGTCGGCGGACTTCCAGAGACTGGCCAACGACAGCGGCGGCACCGTCTCGACCAGTGGTTCAGGTACCGGTTCAGGTACCGGTTCAGGTACCGGTTCAGGTTCCGGTTCAGGTTCCGGTACAGGTACCGGTACAGGTACCGGAAGTTAGTCGCGGACCACACCGCTGTCGGCGGTATCGGAACTTCCCAATACCGCCGACAGCGGTGCACGCGTCATGAATTCCGTGCCCGGTCCTTCCGCGATCGTTGACGTGTCGTCCCGGAGGCCGAGGCTTCAGACGAGAGCGCAGGCTTATGCCCGACTACAACCAAGGTGGATTCCACCAGGACGACTCCGGGATCTACGCGGACCCCAGCGTCCAGGGCTCCCCGTCCGACTACGACAGCTGGGACTGGAAGCAGATCATGGCCGCCATCACCGGCGGTTCGAATCTGACGCCGGGCGCCGGCGGCGACGCGCGTGCCTCCGGTACGGCCAACCCGCAGAGCCTGGTGGAGGCGGCGAACGACTTCCAGTACGTCCAGCAAGTCCTCACGATGGTCGGCCAGAGCCTCGCCGCACAGTCCAAGGCGCTGGCAGGGGGGAGCGGTGCCCCGTGGCAGGGCGCCGCGGCGGACACCTTCATGGACACCATGACGACCTTCTCCAAGCAGGTGGCCGCCAACGCCGAAGCCCTCGGCGGCGGGTCCACCGGCAGTTCGGTCGGGCAGAATCTCGTCTGGAGCGCCAACGCGCTGACCGTCGCCCAGGCCAACATCCATGCCATCGACGCCTGGTATGCCAACCAGGCGGCCCGGCTGGGTGTCAAACCCATGGCGAACGGGCTCATGCCGATCGGTCAGAAGCCCGAGCTCGTGGAGATGATGACCAACGACATGCGGGCCCAGCTGAAGCAGCTCGCGTCGAACTACGCCCAGGTCGGTCAGACCCTGGGCCGGGTGCAGCCCAAGCCCGTCGTGTCACCCACCAAGGACCCGGGCAGCTCGGGCGACGGTTCCGACGGGACGCAGGGAAGCGGTGGTTCGGGCGGCACGGGCGGTCCCGATCTGAGCACCGGCGGCGGCGGTGGCGGCGGAACCGGCTCTCCGGATCTGTCGAGCCTGGACGGCGGTGCCGGTGGAGGGGAAGGCGGAGGTACCGGCAGTGCGGCGCCGTTCACCGGTGGTACGGGGACGCCGGACCTCAGCACGGGCGAGGGAACCGGTTCCGGTACGCCGGACCTGGCCGGCCTTGGCTCCGGGGGTGCGGGGGGCAGCGCGGATCCCTTCACCGGCGCCGCGGCCACGCCCGACCTGAGCGCCGGCGGGGGGAGTGGGATCACGACCCCGGACCTGAGCACGGGCGGTGAGACCGGTACAGGTACTGGTACGCCGGACCTGGCAAGCCTGGGCTCCGGAGGTGCGGGGGGCAGCGCGGATCCCTTCACCGGCGCGGCGGCCACGCCCGACCTGAGCGCCGGCGGGGGGAGTGGGGCCGCAGCGACGATCGATCCCTACTCGGGAGCACTGAATCCCGGGCTGGACGAAGTCCTCAACCCGTCCACCGGGGCGGCGGGCGCCGGTTCCATGGGCGGTGTGGTCCCCACGGGCGCGCTGGGAGCCCTGCCGTCGACGTCCACCGGTGGCAGCGGTTCGTCGAACACCGGCCAGGGACTGAGTGAGCTGCCCGAGGCCTGGACCGGAGGCGCGTCGCTGCCGGACCTTCCCGGAACCACGTCAACCGGTCTCTCGGGCACCGGCACCACCGGGCTCCCGGACATCGGCGCAGCCGACCTCTCCGGCACCGGAGTGTCCGGTCTGCCCACCGGCCTCAGCAGTGCGCCGGCCGACTCGTCCCTGTCCTCGATGCCGAGCTCCAGCCTCGTCTCCTCCCCTGGCCTCCCGGAGGCCTCCGCCGGTTCGGCGGGTGGTGTCGGTGCGTCGGGGATGCCGATGATGCCGATGATGCCGGGTTCGGGGGCTGCGGCCGCTGGTGCGGGTTCGGGTGCCGAACGGCCTGACGCGGCGGGTCTGTTGGGTGGTGAGGGTGTGGTGCCGTGGGCCGGAGGCGCCTCCACAGGGTCGCTCGACGACGTCGCTCCGGTTGCGGGTGCGCCGTCGGGTGGGGCCGGTCTGACGGGTGCGGGTGCCGTGCTGCCGGACGTGGAGTCGGGCGGGGTGCCGTCGGTGTCGGTGCCGTCGGCCGGTGTGTCGGGTGAGGCGGATGGTGTCGGTGCGTCGGGGATGCCGATGATGCCGATGATGCCGGGTTCGGGGGCTGCGGCCGCTGGTGCGGGTTCGGGTGCCGAACGGCCTGACG
>NZ_JBHWUU010000014.1:36506-78084 GCF_042737375.1 Streptomyces sp. NPDC060000 | reverse complement strand
ACGCGGCGGGTCTGTTGGGTGGTGAGGGTGTGGTGCCGTGGGTCGAGGAGGCGCTGCCGGGTGCTTCGGAGGAGGCCCTTCCGGTTGCGGGTGCGCCGTCGGGTGGGGTCGGTCTGACCGGTGCGGGTGCCGTGCTGCCGGACGCGGAGGGTGCCTCGCCGTCCGCGGAGTCCGGAGCCGGAGGGGCGTGGGCGCCGGTGCCGATGATGCCCGGCACGGGCTCGTCGGGCGCGGGCGCCGGGACGGCGAGCGGCGACGGGCGCGAACGGCCGGACAGCTCCGGGCTGCTGGACGCAGCCGCCTCTTGGGTGCCGCAGATGTCGGTGGACACCGGCGAGGAGCTGGGTTCGGCCGCGGGCGCGGTGGCCGGTGGCGCCGCCCTGTACGGGCTGACGGAGGCCGGTCCCGCGCCGGCCTTTGCCGCGCCGGTGGGCGAGAGATCCGCTGACGGCGCGTCTACGACGCCGGGCACGGACCATGACCGGCACGCCGGCATGGGGCCGGCCTACGCCACGGCGGGAGAACCGGTGGTCCCGGCGGCCGAGGAGTCGCCGGAGGCCCCCGGCGCGCTGCCCGATGACCGCGTCCCCGTAGTGGCACAACACGAGGACACCGAAGACGTCTCGGCGTGGGATCTGGCCGCCGCCGGCTTTGCTCCGCTGTTGCTGTCGCTCGCGGGACGCGCCACCGCCGACGAAAGCGCTGAGGAAGTCGGCTCCTCCCGCTACACCGTCACCGACCCGGCGATCTGGGACGCGGAGGAGGGAACCGCGGCGCGGCTGGCCGAGCGCACCGTCGCTCCGTACCCGGGAGCGTCGACGGCCTACGCCGACGGCCCGGAACTGACCACCTGGCGGCCCGCACAGCGGACTGCCCAGGCTCCTTCGGGCGTCGCGTTCGTCGAGGCGGAGGAGGTCCGGTGCGGGAACGGCGACGGCGATCCGGGCGACGAGCCCGACTCGGCCACCGTCAGCCCGGACGAATCCGAGGGCGACCCGGAAGAGGAGAACACCGAGGAGGAGGGCGTCGTGCAGCTGCTCAGGCAGGACACGTCGACCTGGGGCACCCGCTCCGACGCGATGCCGGACTCCCTCGGCTAGCCGCACAACACCCCGAAAGGACGGTGCCCCGGCCGCGCCACAGAGGCCGGGGCACCGACCGGCGCCGGGCGGCGAACGCCCCCTCAAACCTGTCGGCCAAGCGTCGGCGCCTGCCGGACCGACTGACCGAAATCGGAGCGACCCCATCAGCGACACCGTGACCACCGTCGAGAGCGACAACACGACCACCTCGGACACCACCGCCGACGATCCCGTCATGCCCGAGCCGCCGGAGGACATCCTGCAGGCCGCCCGCGCGGCCCCCGACCACTGGCTCGGCATGGTCGACCCCGCCTGGAACGGCGACGCGCCGCCGCCCGTCTGGGCCGTCGTGGGCCAGTGGCGCTCCGACCAGGCCGGGGACATCGTGGAGTGGCAGGAGAACGAGGAGTACCGTCCCTCGCCCGCAGCGCTCGGCTGGAAACCGCCCACGGATCCCGTCGATGAGGCAGTCCAGCGAGCCGTCACCGGATACGGCTCGGGCGACGAGGTGATGCGCGCGCTGGCCAGGGCGGAACTGGCCGTGCTCTGCCGGTCCGACGGCAGCCTGGTCACTGCGGCGGCCCCCGACGGCACGGCCGTGGTCCCCGCCTTCACGGCGCAACCGCATCTGGACACCGCGGGTGAGCTGGCTTTCGAGGTCATGTCGTGCAGGGACCTCGTCAACCGGCTCCCGGCCGAGCATGTGCTTTACCTCAACCCGGCTGGTTCGGCGCCCATGAGCCTGCAGACCGAGTCACTGCTCGGGGCCCTGGCGGAGCACGACCTCACGCTCGCCGACGCGCCGCACGGTGACGAGGCGGAGGTACCGCACAGCGAAGGGTCGCTCAGCCGGGGTCCCGGCCGGGGGACACGAACCGACGAGAGCGGCCCCGTCGCCGGCGCACACGAAACGGACTGAAAAGACCACGCCGCCCCGGTACCGGCGCCGCCGGCCTGGGCCGTCGCCCCTGCCTACCTGCCGAGGCAGGTGTCCACTTTGCCTTGCGGTAGGCCGTCATCCTGACGGCGAGGACGCTCGACGCGCTGTTTCCGGCGGACAGCAGGCCGATGCGTGCTGTCCGCCTGCCGGTCCCTCCGGCGTGCCGGCCCGCCCTTGTCAGAGCCACCGGTACCACCGTGCCCGGGCCGTGGCCGACGGGGCGTAGGTCGTGCCGGGCCTGACGGTCCGTAGCCCCGTCGCGGGCCCACGCGGACGGTCTTCGCCTGCTTGACCGTCGCGAGTAGGCGGGCCGTCGCCGCCGGCATCTGGTGTCGTGCACGTTCGCGGCCGTGACCAGGACGGCCGGCACCGGACCGAGCGTGTCGGTGATCAGGTGCCGCTCGGGCCTTCGATCTTCTTGCCGGCGTCGATGCCCTGGCTGGTCTCCAGCGACGACCAACGCCGCCAGTCACGAAGAATTCCGCCCGGAGACCGGACAGTTGGACCTGCGCCCCGACTTCTCCGAACCAGCCATCGCGGCTGGATGGCACCCACCAGAATCCTGCGCGGATCGACACGCGTGGCTCGTCGTTCAGTCGGGTGGCTCGGCCGAGTCGGCCGGCTCGGAGTCGTTGGCCGGCGTGACCCGCTCGATGTCGTTGTTGGTCGCGGCCCAGCTGGCCAGCAGGTTCAGGGCGTCCTGGGAGGGTGAGGCGGGCTCGGCGGTGTAGGTGAGGAGGACCTGGCTGGGGCCGTCGCCGAGTGGGAAGGTCTCGAAGGGCAGGTCGAGGTCGCCGACGACCGGGTGGTGGAGGAGTTTCACGCCGGTGGTGTGCATCCGGACGTTGTGGGCCGCCCAGCGGCGACGGAATTCCTCGCTGCGGGTGGACAGTTCCCCGATCAGGTCCGAGAGCCGCCGGTCGTAGAGGTCGCGGCCCGCCTCGGCGCGCAGCATGGCGACGGTGTCGCCTGCGACTTCGTCCCAGTGGCGGAAGAACTCTGTCGCGTGCGGGCTGAGGAAGACGAACCGGGCGTTGTTGGGGGGCCTGGCTGGGTCGGCGTAGACGGGAGAGAACAGGGCGCGTCCGAGGTGGTTGGCGGCCAGGATGTCTCCGCGTCCGCTGAGGACGAAGGCGGGTGTGCCGGTCATCGAGTCGAGGACGCGCCGCACGGTGGGCCGCACGCGCTGCTGGGCGGGTCGGCGGCGTGGCGGGCGGGTCGTGCCGGCGCCGCGCAGGAGGTCGAGCAGGTGGATGCGTTCGGCTTCGTCGAGCTGTAGCGCCTGTGCGATGCCTTCGATGACGCTCTCAGAGACGCCGGTGGCGTTGCCGCGCTCCAGCCGGGTGTAGTACTCGCTGGAGATGCCCGCGAGGAGGGCGACCTCCTCGCGGCGCAGCCCGGTGACCCGTCGCCGCTCTCCGCCGTAGAGAGGCAGCCCGGCCTGTTCGGGGGTGACCCTGGCCCGGCGCGTGCCGAGGAATTCCCGGATCTCCGCGCGGAAATCATCACGTATGTCGCGATTACTGCCTTGTGGGTCGTTTCTGCCTGCCATGCGTTTCACTCTACGAGCCCTGCCGCCGGGCTGGGGGTCCCTGTCAGTGACCCCCTCATCAGGGACTCCCACGTGCGCGTGACAGCCGGTTTCGTTGGTGGTGCAACGCCCGCGGCGGTGCGAACGGCTCAGACAGGTGGCGCTTGTGCCGCTGGTCGCAAAGCCCTCTCCGCAGCGCTGTCGGCGCTGCCCGCATCACCTCTCCGCACACACCAGGTGTCAGATCACGACGCCTGAAAGGACCCCCATGAGCAAGGTCATTCTCATCACCGGTGCCGGACGCGGCCTGGGCACCGACATCGCCCGCGAGGCCCTCGCAGCCGGCCACCAGGTCGTCGCCACCGGCCGCCGCCCCGAAGAGGTAGAAAAGACCCTCGGCGGGCCGCGGGACAACCTGCTGGTCACCAAGCTCGACGTCACCAGCCTCGAAGACGCCGAGGCCGCCGCGCGGGCCGCCGTCGACCGCTTCGGCCGCATCGACGTCCTCATCAACAACGCCGGGAACCTCTTCACCGGCTACTTCGAGGAGATCTCGCCGGCGCAGATGCGCCGGCAGTTCGAGACCAACCTCTTCGGCCCCATGAACGTCACCCGCGCCATCCTGCCCATCCTGCGCAAGCAGCGCGCCGGCCACATCATCACCATCACCTCGACCGCCGGACTGGTCGGCATGGAGTTCACCTCCGCCTACGCCGCCTCCAAGTTCGCCGAAGAGGGCTGGATGGAGTCCCTGCGCCACGACGTCGAGCCCTACAACATCCACACCACCGTCGTGGAGCCCGGCTACTTCCGCACCGAACTCCTCGTGGACGGCTCCACCAACTGGCCCGAGCTGTCCATCGACGACTACGCCCCGCGCACCGCCGCGAGGATCGAGGGCATGAAGAGCATGAACGGCCGGCAGCCCGGCGACCCCGCCAAGCTCGCCCGCGCCCTGCTCACCATCGCCGACCAGGACAAGCCCCTGCAGCGGTTCGTCGCCGGCGCAGACGCCATCGAGGCCGCCGAGGCCAAGGCGAAGGAACTCCTCGCCCAGGCCGAGGCCTCCCGCGAGCTGGGCGGCGCCCTGACCTACGACGACGCCCACGCCTGAGCAGCACATCCCGCGCCCGAGGCAGAGGCTGAGGACCGCTGCCGGGCGCAGTCTTCGACAGCATGGAGAGAGGCAACATGCCACTCAAGGGCGAGTACGAGCCGAGCAAGGCGCAGTTTGTACGTGACCAGGTGGAGCTGTACGAAAGCTCCGGCGGTACGCAAGGAACGACGCTGAGTGTCCTGGTCGCACGGGAAGAAGACGAGAAGCTCCGGGACCTGCCCGTCGTCATCCTGACCACCCTGGGCGCGAAGAGCGGCAAGATCCGCAAGACCCCGGTCATGCGGGTGGAACACGACGGCTCCTACGCCGTGGTCGCCTCCATGGCAGGAGCCCCCAAGCACCCGGTCTGGTACCGCAACGTGGTGGCCGACCCCCGCGTCGAGCTGCGGGACGGCCCGGTGCGCCAGGACATGCTGGCACGCGAGGTGACCGGGGACGAGAAGGCCGTGTGGTGGGCCCGAGCCGTCGAGGCGTTCCCCGACTACGCGGAGTACCAGAAAAGGACAGACCGTGAGATCCCGGTTCTCGTTCTGGAGCCGGCTGCCCAGCAGCACTGACGCGGCACAGCCGGTTCAGCCCACACATATCCGCCGCCTGTCCCTGGCAACCACAACGTCGGCCCTCGCCTGACAGTGGCCAGCTCGAAATCCCCCGACGGACGGCCCTGCGCGTCCGGCTGCCGGGACGAATTCCGGGGGGCCGGACGGCCACTACAACAAGGAGTACCTGATGAAGCACGTAACACTCGGCGGGCTCGATGTCTCTCGCATCGGTCTGGGAGCCATGACCATGGCCGGCACGTACACCACGGGCGGGGGGCTCGATGACGCCGAGTCGATCCGCACCATCCACCGGGCGCTGGACCTCGGGGTCACCCACATCGACACCGCCGAGATCTACGGCCCCTTCCACAGCGAGGAAATCGTCGGCAAGGCCATCAGGGGCCGACGTGACGACGTCGTCGTGGCGACGAAGTTCGGTCTCGTCTCCCACGCCGGCGACGGCCCCGGCGTCATCGACAGCAGCGCCGGCAACGTGAAGGCCGCGGTCGAAGGCTCGCTCCTGCGGCTCGGCACCGACCACATCGACCTCTACTACCAGCACCGCGTCGACCCGAACACGCCCATCGAGGAGACCATCGGCGCGCTGGCCGAGCTGGTCGCCGAGGGCAAGGTGCGCCACATCGGACTCTCGGAGGCCGGCCCCGAGACGATCCGCCGGGCGCACGCCGTGCATCCGGTGGCCGCGCTGCAGACCGAATACTCCCTGTGGACCCGCGACGTCGAGGCCGAGATCCTCCCGCTGCTGCGCGAGCTGGGCATCGGGTTCGTTCCGTACTCGCCGCTCGGCCACGGCCTGCTGACGGGGCAGATCCGCACGGTCGAGGACTTCGCCGACGACGACTGGCGCAAGACCAACCCGCGCTTCACCGGCGAGAACTTCCAGCGCAACCTGCGCATCGTCGACGAAGTACAGGCCATCGGCGCCGAGATCGGCGCCACCCCGGCACAGACCGCACTGGCATGGCTGCTGACCCGCGGCGACGACATCGCCCCCATCCCCGGAACCCGCCGTGTCGCACGCGTCGAAGAAAACACCGCCGCCGACGCCATCGAACTCACTCCCGCTCAGCTCGACCGCCTGAACACCCTCACGCCCGCCGCGGGCGAACGCCACGACGAAGCCAACATGGCCAGCATCGACCGCTGACCGCTGACCGCTGACCGCTGACCGCTGACCGCTGACCGCTCACGCCGGGGCACCCGCCTCAGCCCCCCAGAACATCTATCGCTGTTGCCCGCAGCGGCCTCCAGGCCCTCGACGAGCCGACGGTGCGCGATGTGGTCCGCCAGGCCGTCCGCGACGTCCGCACCGGCCCGTCCCCGCCGCCCCCGATCCGCGCGCAGATCCATCGGGCCACCGCGCGCACCCGGCACGTAGTCGAGTCCGCCGGCGACCACTGGCGCAGGACGGGCCGTTGCGGCAGCTGACCGTCACCGCGCTCGAGGTCACGCCCGCCGGTATCCGCGAGGCGGCGCGGCTCCGGAGCCCGTCCGCACTCGACCTGTTCGACGCACGCGTCGACGCCGACGTCGTGGACGCCCTGAGTGGATGGCCTGGCGGCGTTCGCGAAGCTCACCTTGCTCGGCATGTCAGGGGATCATGCCGAGGTGGCCGACGCGGCCTTCTTGGCGGGCTGTCCGCTGCCCGCCCGCCAAGGCCGCGCCCACGCGGCAGCAGGGCTGCGGTAGGCAGCGGCGGCTCGACTGGCTTCGGCGCGGCGTCGGGGCTGTCGGACCTCGCATTCGGTGTTTCCGGCCGCCGCTCGTCAGGCTGTGAGTCCCGCGTCGCGGGCCAGCAGGGCGGCCTGTACGCGGTTGGTGACTTCCAGCGCGGTCAGGACACGGCTGACGTGGGCCTTGACGGTGCTCTCCCGCATGGCGAGGCGGGTGGCGATGTCGGCATTGGTGTCGCCCCGGGCAAGCAGGGTGAGCACGTCGCGTTCGCGGGGGGTGAGCCGGTCCAGCCGGGCCCTGGCAGCGGTTGCTTCCGGCTGGTTGGCCGCGTGGTAGCGGTCGATGAGTCGGCGGGCCGCGGTGGGGTGGAGCATGGCCGAGCCGGCGGCCACCAGGTGGACGGCGCGCAGTATTTCGGCGGGGTCGGTGTCCTTGAGCAGGAAGCCGTCGGCTCCGGCGGCGAGGGCGTTGTAGACGTACTCGTCGAGGTCGAAGGTGGTCAGGGTGATCACCTTCGGCGGGTTGGGGAGGGCTCGCAGGCGGGCGGTGGCGGTGATGCCGTCCATGCGGGGCATGCGTACGTCGACGAGGGCGACGTCGATGCGGTGGGCGGTGGCCTGTTCGATGGCCCTCAGTCCGTCGGGGGCCTGGGCGACGACCTCGATGCCCGGGTCGCCGTCCAGGAGGTCGGCCAGGCCGAGGCGGACCAGGGCGTCGTCATCGACGATCATGGTGCGGATCATGGGCGGGTGCCCTTCTGTTCGGTGCCGGCGGGGTGGGGGATGCGTGCCGCCAGCCGCCAGGCACCCGCGCCGGCCGGTCCGGAGTACAGGTGCCCGCCGAGGGCGGTGACGCGTTCGCGCAGGCCGACGAGTCCGTACCCGCTGCCGACGGTGTCCGTGCGCGGAGTGCCAGGGGGGTTGGTGACCTCGACGAGTGTGGCGGGCGGCCCGTAGTCGATGCGTACGGTCACCGGAGCGCCGTCGGCGTGCTTGCGGGCGTTGGTCAGTGCTTCCTGGACGATGCGGTACACGGCCAGACGGTGGGTGGTGGGAGCCCGCTCGGGAAGGCCGTCGGTGGTCAGCTCGATGTGCTGGCCGGCGGCGCGGGCCTCGTCGGCCAGTTCCCCTGCTTCCCGCATCATCGGCGTGAGGGCGGCGCTGGTCGGCGTGGCGTCGGGGTCGGGGTCGCGCAGCACACCGAGCACGTCGCGCAGATCGGTGAGTGCCTCGACGGACGTCGTGCGGACCAGTCCGAGGCGTTCGGCGACCGGTGCGGGCAGTGTGTCGCTCCTGGTGGACAGGACACCGGTGTGCAGGGCGATCAGGCTCAGGCGGTGGGCCAGGACGTCGTGCATCTCGGCGGCGATACGGGACCGTTCCGCGACGCGGGCCGCCTCCTCGCGCAGCCGCGCCTCGACGCCCAGGTGCTCGACGTCGGCTGCCAGCGCCAGGAGCAGGCGGCGCCGGCTGCCCAGCCACAGCCCGACGAGCACGGCCAGAACCGGCAGGAGCACCGTGGCCGCGTAGGACTGGCCCGTCCACAGGGAGGTGGCCCGGTAGCCGAACAGGTTGGCGCCCAGCGCGGCGACAGCACAGCCCACCGCCATCCGCGCCCGGCGGTCCACGGCCAGGTCGTACAGGACGACCGCCAGCATGGGCAGCAGCAACGATCCCCACCATGCCGTGGCCACGGTGACCAACAACGGAGCAGCGGGCCATCGCAGCCGGGGCACGAGCAGGGCCGCTCCGCACACCAGCGCTGTGGCCATGACGGGGGCCAGGTAGCGCCCCTGGGTCGCCACGTCGTTGAGCACGGCGGCCAGTACGCACAGGGCCACGAGAGCCCCACGCCCGTAGGCCGCCCATCTGCGGCTTGCTCTGCTGCTCACCTGCGCCATCCTAGGCAGACCGCTGCGCTGTTCCGTCTGACGATCGATGATGTCCACCCCCTACTTTCGTAGGGGGAAGCCGTCGCAGAACGGCGGATTCCATGCCGGGCGCGGCTCCCTAGCGTCAATTCCATGAACGACCGGACCACCTCCCACGACCGTGTCCTTACGCAGCGCAATGCCGAAGGCTGGATGTTCCTGATCGAGGCGGCCCGTGATCTGCGCACCACGGGTGCCGTGGCCCCCAGCGGCAAGGCTCTGGCCCGCGTGCTCACCGACCCCGTACGGGCTCAGGCGCCCCACCCGCTGGCAGTCCTGGAAGCCGGCGCCGGCACCGGCCCGGTCACCCGGGCCCTGATACCGCGGCTGTCCCGGGGCAGCCGCCTGGACATCGTCGAGGCCAACCCGCGTTTCGCCACGCGACTGCGCCGTCTCGTCACCACGCACCCGCATCTGACAGCCACGTCTGCGCAGGTGACCGTGCATCAGACCTACGTCGAGCAGCTCGACACCGACCAGCGGTACGACGTGATCGTCTCCGGGCTGCCCCTGACCAACTTCACGCCCGCGCAGGTCGAGCGCATCATGGCCCGCTACCTGGAACTTCTCCACCCCGGCGGCACGCTGACCTACTTCTCCTACCTCGGCACCCGCAAGGCCCGCGCCCTGACGGCTTCGCGGACAGAAGCCCGCCGCCACGCCGCTGTGGACGAGATCATGGCCACCTACCAGCGCACCTACGCCACGGGCCGCTGGACGGTGTGGGCCAACCTTCCCCCCGCCCACGTCTGGCAGCTGCGACGCCCACTCGTCTCCGCGGACCGGCTCGCGCCGCGGTCGGACGGGGCGAGTCGGTGAACGCGCTCTCCGGCATCCTCGGCCACCTCTCGCCGGCCGCGGCGTACACGGTGGTGGCCGCTGCGGTCCTGGCCGAGTCGGTCCTTCTCGTCGGCGCTTTCGTCCCGACGCTCACCCTGCTGCTGACGGCCGGCGCGCTGGCCCGTACCGGACACGTCAACCTTCCCCTCGTCATCGCAGCCGCAGCCGGTGCCGTGGTGGCGGGTGACTTCCTCGCCCACCGCACCGGCAGGTACCTCGGTGACCGCCTGCGCGACGGCCACATGGGCCGTCGCGTCCCGGATGCCGCGTGGGGCCGGGCCGAGACGCTGATGACGCGCCACGGCGGCCGAGCGGTCTTCGTGGCCCGTTTCCTGCCGGTGGTGCGCACCCTCGCCCCGCACTCCGCGGGCGTCACCCGCCTGCCCTACCGGCGCATCGCTCCGTACAGCGTCGTCGCCGCTTGTGTGTGGGCCACAGCGGAAGCGGGTGTCGGATACGCCGCCGCGACCTCTCTCCAGCGCGTCCTCACGCTGGGCGGCCCTGCCCTCGCCCTGGTCGCTCTGATGGCGTTCGGGGGCTCGCTGCTGTGGCCAAGAAGGCGCCGTCCGGCTCCTCCGACCCAGGAACCGGCGTCCGAGCCCGCCACGAAGTCCTCCGGCCAGGCTCAGGCAGGCCTGACGAGGCCGGCGTCGTAGGCGAAAATCATGGCCTGGACCCGGTTCCGGACCCCGACCTTGGTGAGGATGCTGCTCACGTGTGACCTGACGGTGGACTCGGCGAGAGAGACGTGCGGCGATCTCGGTGTTGCTTCCAACGGGTCGCGATGGCGGTGAGTGTTTCGCGTTCGCGGTTGGTGAGGCGGGCCGGCTGCCGTTTCTGTTCGGGCGTGTGGCCCGGCAGACGGCTGCTGAAGGCGTCGATGAGCTCGCGGGTCGGACGGACTTCGGGAGGACCCCCTGAACCGGCTCCGCCCGCCGAGGAACTGGCAGACGCGTTTGGCAGCGAGGTTCACGTCGATCCGGGCCAGGTCGTGCACGTCGCGATCGAAGACGGGGCCTGCTCCTGACCCGGGGCCGCGTGAAGGCGCCTGTCTGGCGTGTGTGTTACCAGCCGACCTTGACGTTGTTGTACGACTGCTGGCAGGAGGTGTTGGAGGCGTCGGCGGAGAGCTTCTGCATGGCGTTGCTCCACACCTTCTTGGCCACGGTCTCCAGGGGACGGGTCGCCGCCGGGATGCTCGGTGAGTACTTCTTGAGCGTTCCGATGGTCGCGGTGACGAACTTCTGGCAGACGAGACCGTCGGTGTTCTGGTAGCGGGTGTCGAGGTCCTTCGCCACGGCCGTCGCGTTCGCGGTGGCCCACTGGTTCCAGGCGCTGCAGGCGGTTTCGGTGAACTTCTGCTGGTCGGTCTCGCTCAGCATGAGAAGCTCCTGCAGGAGGGTGCTCTTGACCTTGTCGGGGACGGTGAACTGCTGGACGGGAAGCTTGTCCTGGAACTCGGCGATGGTCGTCTGGCACGCCGAAGGCAGCTGCGCCGCTCGGGCGGGGGACGCCAGCGCGCCCAGCGAGGCGGGTACCAGGACGGCGGCGACAGTGACGCGCTGAAGAGTACGGCGGATGGTCATGGGGGATGTCCTCCTCGAGAGGGGCGGATGCGTGGCGCCGGTTTCCCGGCCGCCGTTCACTCAAAGGCCTGAACCTTCACGAGTCAGACACGCCGGGCTGGGATTCGGCATCGTGGCGCGCAGCCATTCCTTCGCTTGGCACAAGCTGGTCACCCGCGTGGAAGAGTCGGCCGGCCGGCGCCGGCGGAGCACCAGGCAGCGGACGGCATGTTCTACGAGCCTCCGACGAGGGTGCCGGCCGAACTGTCCCCCGAATTTCGGCGCCGGTCATGCCGCCAGTCGCAGGGCGACGTTCTCGATGCGGAGCCGGACGGTGAGGATCGCCATGTTGGCAGTGGTGAAGAGCAGAGCTGTCATCCAGGCGGTGAAGACCAAGGGAAGGGTGACGCCCTCGACGGCGACGAGGAGGTAGTTGGGGTGTCGGAACCAACGGTAGGGTCCACGGCGCACCAAGGGCAGTCCCGGGACGACGATCACGCGTGTGTTCCAGTGACGGCCAAGGGATCGTACGCACCACCAGCGGCCGGCATGCACCAGTACCTGCACGCACAGGGCAGGTCCGCCTACGAGCGGTACGAAGTGCCGCGGCCCGGAGGCTACTTCGGTCAGGACACCGGCGAACAGTCCGACGTGCGCGGCGACCATGAACGGGAAGTGTCCTCGCCCGAACTCCAGCCCTCCTAGCGACTTCGCCCAGCGGGCGTGCTTCCAGGACAGCCACAACTCGGTGAGGCGCTCGACGGCGACCGCTGACAGCAGCACCAGCAGTCCTACGGGCAGACCGAAGAGGCTGGGGTGATTCACGGTTTTCCTTCCCTCACGCCGTTCGACTGCTGCCCCAGGGGGAGGGGCTCGTGCTGCCGGCTGTGTGAAGGACAACCATCACCGTCGGTCGGGGGAGACATGGGTCAGCGCAGGATGCCTCGCTCGATCGAGTGGAAGATCGTTTCCTGGTTTCTGCTCGCGCGTTCACACGGAGGATCGTCCACAGACCAGCACAGCGAGGAGGGGGAGTGCCGTGGCCCTTGCCGAGGCGGAGCGTGTGCTTGGGGACCTGGAGCCGTCGGTCGAGCGTTTGTTGGAGCGGCATCTGGCAACCGCACGGGACTGGCTGCCCCACCAGTTCGTGCCCTGGAGCAAGGCGGAGGACTTCGACGGGCCGCTGGACGGCGCGGCGTGGGAGCCGCAGCAGTCGAGGCTGCCGCGGGCCGTGCAGGACGCCCTGGTCATCAACCTGCTGACCGAGGACAACCTGCCCAGCTACCACTTCGAGATCGCCACCCGGCTGAGGCGCGAGGGCGCCTGGGGCGCATGGGTCCACCGGTGGACAGCCGAGGAGGACCGCCACGCGGCCGCTCTGCGGGCCTACATCCATGCGTGCCGCGCGGTGGATCCTGTCGCTCTGGAACGCCTTCGGATGAGCCACATGGCCACCGGATGGCGCGCCGACTGGATGTCGCCGCTGCACTGCCTGGCTTATGTGAGTGTTCAGGAGCTGGCGACCCGACAGGCACACCGCAATACCGGCGCCCTGTGTGGCGACCGGGCGGGCGAGGCACTGATGGCCCGCATCGCGACTGACGAGAACCTGCACATGCTGTTCTACCGGGGGCTGTACCAGGACGCCATGCGGCTGTTCCCCGACGAGGCGATGGCCGCTCTGGCCGACGTTCTGTGCGGCTTCCAGATGCCCGGCGCGGCCATCGCCGGCTTCCGTGCGCGGGCCGCGCGCGTGGCGGCGGCGGGCATCTTCAACCTGGCGATCCATCACGAGCACGTGGTTCTGCCGCTGCTACGGGCGCTCGGGGTGTTGGGGATGCCCGGACTCGGCCCGGTCGGTCAGCAGGCGCAAGAACGGATCGGCCTGCACGTGGAGCACCTGCAGACGCAGGCTGCACGCGCGGGTGAGCTATACGCCCGCATGAACGCCGGCGCGACACACCGATGACGTGAGCAGGCTGTCCGCCTGACGCACAACCAGACGGGAAACATCGCATGACGCATTCAGCCGAACCGGCCGCAGAAGTGCCGGTGGGGCGGCAGGAGCTGCCCCACCTCCTTGTCACCCTGCTGACCAAGCACCTGAAGGTGCCCGTGCGCCCGGACGAACTCAGCGCCACCACCACCTTCGAGGACCTGGGGATGGACTCTCTGTCCCTGATGGAACTCGTGGTGGCGGCGGAGGAAGAGTTCGGGATCATCCTCGCCGAGGAGACCCTGGACCTCTCACCGTCCGCGACGCTCGGCGAAGCGGCGCGGGGTTTCCATGATGCCCACTGACATCGCGGTCACCGGGCTCGGTCTGATCACCCCGGCGGGACTCACCCCGGACGAGAACTGGGCCACTCTCTGCGCGGGCCGGTCCACGGCGGCCCCCGATCCTGTCCTGAAAGGACTGCCGGTCGACTTCTCCTGTCAGATCACCGGGTTCGACCCCGAAGCGGAGTTCGGCCGGCTCACGCGGCGCCTGGACGACTTCATCCACTTCGCCCTGGCGGCCGCTCGTCGCGCGGTTCGCGACGCCGCTCTCGACCCGGACACCTGGCGGGCTGAGAGGGTCGGAGTCGTGCTGGGCGTCGGAGGCACCAGCCTGAGCACCTACGAGAGCGCCTTCCAGCACCTCTCCACAGGCCACCCCGACCGGGTCTCCCCGCTCACCGTGCCGCGCAGCAACCCCAACATGGCAGCCGGTGAAATCGCGATCGATCTGGGAGCACGCGGCCCGAACTTCACCGTCTCCACCGCCTGCGCCTCAGGCGCCACCGCGATCGGTGTCGCACGCGACCTGCTGCGGTCGGGAACATGCGACGTCGTGCTGGCGGGCGGTGCCGAGTCCGCCCGCTCCCGGATGACGGCCGCCTGTTTCGCACGCATGCGGGCCCTGTCCCGACGTCGCGACCAACCCGGCCTGGCCAGCCGACCGTTCGACACCGCACGCGACGGATTCGTCCTCGGCGAGGGCGCCGCAGTGCTGGTGCTCGAGCCCCTGGCCGCCGCTCGCTCCCGCAGCGCCCCCGTCCATGCCCTGCTGCGCGGTTACGGAGCCAGTGCCGATGCCCACCACCCCATTTCTCCGCACCCCGAAGGCCGGGGGGTCACTCAGGCCGTGACCACCGCGCTCCAGGACGCGGGGTGCCGGCCGAGCGACATCGGCCACATCAACGCCCACGGAACATCCACCCCGACCAACGACGCTCTGGAGGCGGCCGCCCTCACCCGGATTTTCGGCGACCAGGCACCACCGGTCACAGCCCCCAAGGGCGTCATCGGCCACTCCCTCGGAGCAGCCGGTGCGATCGAAGCGGCTTACACCGTGCTCGCCTTGCGCCATGCCCGCATCCCTCCGGTGGCCAACTTCGAGTCCCAGGACGGCGACCACAAGCTGGACATCGTGTCCGCCGATCCGCGCCCGCTGACCGCGGGGACGGGCATCAGCTGCTCGTTCGGCTTCGGCGGGCAAAACGCCGTGCTGCTGTTCGAGGCTGCCTAGTGCCCTGCGACCGACAGGCACGACCAGGAGGCGCCGACCCGTATGACCGTGCGCAGAATGGAGGCCGCCGCCCGGGCAGCGGTCCCGGGACTGCGAGTGCAAGCCGGCGGCGCGGTGCTCACCCAGCGCGCCATGGACGCCTCCATCGAACGGGATCTGCGCAGGGCCGAACTGCTGGCCGCGCCACTACTCTTCCCCGTCCTGGTCTTCGCCTACGGCTCGGTGGTGTCCGCCCTGCTAGTGGACGCCCCCGAAGCCAGACCCTCGATGCCGGCACCCGCGACCGCGGGGAAGGACAACGGTTGAACACATGACACCGACGACGCGAGCGCGCACCCCGGACCCGGACACGCGCGGCCCCCGGGTGGCTGGGCTGCACACGGTCTTCCCTCCCCACCACTACGCGCAGTCAGAACTCACCGACGCACTGATCGCGCGCATGCCGACCAGATCCGCGGCACGCACGCACCTGGCCCGCAAGGTGCAGACCAATGCCGGAGTCACGGCCCGTCACATGTCCTTGCCGCTGGACGAACTCCTCGATCTCATGGCACGCGACGACTTCACCGAAACCAACCGCGTCTGGCTCGACACCGCCCTCGAGCTGGGGCAAGAGGCGATCACCGAAGCCCTGCACACGGCAGGCGTCGACCCGCAAGAGGTCGACGCCGTGGTCAGCACCACCGTCACGGGTCTGGCCGTGCCGTCTCTCGAAGCCCGGCTCGCCCACCGAGTGGGGCTACGGCAGGACGTCAAACGCATCCCACTGTTCGGCAGCGGCTGCGCCGGAGGGGCTGCGGGCCTGGCGCGCCTCCACGACTACCTGCGTGCCTACCCCGGCCACGTAGCCGTCCTTCTCGCAGTCGAGCTCTGCTCGTTGGTCTACCGGCAAAAGGACACCTCCATGGCCAACGCCGTCGCCGGCGGCCTCTTCGGTGACGGCGCCGCCGCAGTCGTGGCAGTCGGCCCGCTCCGGCCCGGAACAGCGGCCGGCCCTGAGCTCACGGACACCCACAGCTGGCTCCTTCCGGACACCGAAGACACCCTCGGCTGGGACATCGGCTCCCACGGCTTCAAGATCCTCCTCGCCCCTGAGGTCCCGACACTCACCGAGGAGTACATGCCCAAGGCGGTTCACGACTTCCTCAACCGCCACAACCTCACCCCCGACCAGATCGGCAGTTGGATCATGCACGGTGGCGGACCCAGAGTCCTTACCGCCGTCGAACGAGCTCTGGGCCTGCCCCCGCAAGCGCTGGAACTCACCCGCCACTCCCTCGCAGCCCACGGCAACCTCTCATCCGTCTCCGTCCTGGACGTCCTGCAAACGGCACTCAAAACGCCCCCGCCTGCAGGCACCCCCGGTCTCGTGACCGCCATGGGCCCCGGCTTCGCCATCGAGCAGGTCCTTCTTCACTGGTGAGACCGGACAGGCCCAGGTCGCAGGCCGAGCGGGGCGAGTCAGGGAGCTCGGCCCGCCCGCCGGGTGGGTAGAGCTGGCACGGCGCACGAGGCTGTCCTGCCGACAAGCGGGACCACAGGTGTATTCAGGAGATGTGGAACTCAGTCGGCAATCGAGACGTGTGATCTGGTCGCGGAACGCGCCGGGCGGTCGGCTTGCCCTGCCCCTCACCTTGATCGCAGTCATCACGGTTGTGGACATCCTTGCTCCTCCCGAGGTTCACGTCGGTCCCTTCCTGGTCGCGGCGCCCGCGATCACGGCGTCGTTCGCCGGCCCCCGTACGACAGCCCTGGTCGGTGCGATCGCAGTGCTCGCTCAGGTCACGGTCGCCGTGACACGTACCAGCCTGACGGATCTCAATCACACCCTCCAGATCCTCGCCCTGGCCCTGATCTCCGTATTGGTGACCTTCCTCGCCCACGTGCGCGAGCGTCACGAGCGGCAGCTTGTCCAGCTTCGTTCGGTGGCTCAGGCGGCCCAGGAGGTCGTGCTCCGGCCCCTGCCGCGCCGGATCGGTCCCCTTCGTCTGGCTTCCGTCTACCTGGCCGCGGAGGCCGAGGCGCAGATCGGCGGAGACCTCTATGCCACGGCCCGCACCACGCACGGCACCCGAGTCCTCATCGGTGACGTGCGTGGCAAGGGGCTGGAGGCGATCGGTGACGCCGCCCGCCTCCTGGGCGCCTTCCGGGCCGCAGCGCACCGGCAGCCCGAGCTGCCCGCTCTGATGGCCTTCCTCGAGGACGCCGTCTCCTCGGACCTCGACACGCCAGGCGACTGGACCGACGGCATGGATGGCCTGGAGGCCTTCACCACCGCAGCCGTCCTGGACATTCCGGACCAGACCGCGACCGTCTCCGTGATCAACTGCGGCCACCCACCGCCACTGCTATGGGCCCGGGGCAAGGTCCGCGAGCTGGAAGTGCGGCAGCCGGCGCCGCCTCTGGGGCTGACCGGATACATGACGACCCCCTTTTCGACGCAGGAGTTCACCGTTGCCGAGGGAGACATCGTCCTGCTCTACACGGACGGGGTCATCGAAGCCCGTAACAGCAAGGGCGACTTCTACCCCCTGGCCGAACGGCTCGCCGCGTGGTCCGGACACGGGCCGGATGCGCTTCTTCGCTACCTGCGCAACGACCTCCTCACCCACGCCGGCCGCAACCTGGGTGACGACGCCGCCCTTGTCGCCATCGAACGCGTCGGCCCCGCGCATGCCGTACCACCCGCACCCTTGGTCCGGTGACGACCGCGCTCCCGGGTGCGGGCGCAGGGAACGGCAGTGGGCGACTCTCGGCACGTAGCCTCCACGGGAGTAGAGCCGAGGGACAGGCCCAGCCTGCTGCACAGGTGATCGTTCCCCGAGCGCGGACATTCGCATCGGGTACGCCCGATGCTCCACCCTCACCCAGGAACTCCAGTTCCAGCTCGACGCGCGCACGGGACGCGGCATCCCGCGACACGATCTTCAGCGAAAAGGTCAGCACCCGCGTGCGGGTCCGGGCGCAGTCCGAGGACGCATTCACACCCGCGAAATCAAGGCCCACGCCCCGCACTGCCGGGTCATCTTCACCGTGTACGAACTCACCGCCCCCGCCGGCACCTGGCCGCCCACGGCTTCGTGCTGGAGACGCTCGCCTGACCGCTCCAGGGAAGGGACGACCTGAGCGGGCGCGGCAGGCTGCCGAGTGCCTCCGGGCGGGCCGGACGCGGCCGCGCTGCCCACGCGCCCCAAGTGCTCCCTCACTCCGGCCTCCCCCGATCAGGGAGTTTGATCGCTGATCCCCCGCCTGCGCCCTTCGGCGTCCGGCAGCGTTGGCGTCTGCAACGGGACACCGTCCAAGGCGTCCTGTAGGACCAGGAGGAGACACATGCGAGGTACGAGGGCCCTCACCGCGAGCGCGCTGGCGCTGACTCTGGCAACCGGTATCGGCTGGACCGCCCAGGCATCCGCCGACCACACCCCCGCCAGCGCACCCGCACAGGCCCGGGTCGTCGACGGCTACCAGATCGTCAAGCTGCCCAACGCGAACGTGCCGAACTTCCAGCGCCGCACCGTCTACTGCCCGGCGGGCAAGCACGTGATCGGCGGAGGCGCCGAAGCCCAGGGCAACGACGCGATCCTCGTCGGCAGCTTCCCCACCGACGACGCAACCGGCTGGGTCGCCCTCGGCCGGCAGAACAGCTACAGCACGGTCGGCATCAGCGTCTACGCCATCTGCGCCAACGTCTGACCGCACCTCCAGGCCGGAGAGCCCCACAACCCCACAGCCCGGCTCTCCGGCCTCCATCGCCCCGCCCCGGACACTCGGCGGCGGGGCTCTGGAGGTTGCTGCCTCCGGCGCGTACACCGGCGCGAGACGCGGATCCTCCTCCGCCTTCTCCCTCGCCTGGCGCGGATCTCCTGGCCACGACCGCGGCGACCCTGGTCGTGGCCACCCTCGCCAGCCGCTGGCGTCTGGAGCGCCAACCAGGCCACACCGTCCGGGCTGTACCGAGGAGGGGGCTCGTTCCAAGCCCCCTCCACATGCTGCCCATGCCCCGCCCGGGCTCGCCCGCAGACCCCGGCCCAACCTCGGCCCGCGGCTGACTGTCGTGCCCGCCCTGCCCCGCGTACAGGGCAGGGCGGGGCCTACGCCGCGACCCCGGATGTGGTCCGGCACGGGCCCGGACGCACACCAGCCGGGGGCGGCGCAAAGCCGGACGAGGCGGCTCCCGGTAGGGCGGGACCGGCCGTCAGTCCTTGGCGATGGCCAGGCCGAGGAAGATCCCCACCACCAGCGCGACGCTGCCGACGGCCATGACCGACCACGTCCCCGCCTGCGTCGCGCCGAACGTCGAGGTCATCCCCGCCTGGGTCGCCGCCTGCGTGGCCTGCGCCCCAGCCATGGCCGCCTCCTGAACGGCCAGACCCGTCTCCAGCGTCTGAACCTTGCTCTCCAGTTCCGACTGCTCCATCGTGCGGTTCCTCTCTCACGGCGTGCCGGCCGATCCGGCACCACGGTCCATCGGTTCCCCGCCACGGCGCCACACTCGCGATGGCCATCCGGGGTGCACCCGTTTGCCGACGACGGACGCGTCTCCGGCTCGCCGCGGGCCCAGCCGCCGGGCGCCGCTGCAATAGCTGCGACATGGCCTGGGGCCCCGGAAGACGACAGCCCGGGGCCTCACTCTCAGCCGGCCCGCGCCTCGGGAATGCTGAACACGCCGACAGAGGGCACCCCAGCCACGCCCCCGGATCGGACGCTCGCCGTGCGACAGCCCGCCGGGCGGTCAAGATCAAGTGCCGGCCGGAGGGGCACCGTGCATGCGCATGCCCGGGACGAGATCCTTGGCGCCGCTTACAGCGACCACGACCTGGAACCGACCGCGCACAGGGTGGTGGCGTGGTGTACGGGTTCACCATGCATCGGGGAGACGCCCAGAGAGACAGCAGGGCCTGGCAGTCAGCGCCGAGATCGCGACCAGGAGCGTGGCCACCAGGCAGAAGATCATGACGGTCGCGGCCTCGGCCAGCAGCGGGCGGGTGCGGCCGGCGGGCGCGACCAGGAACGGACACCCACACAGCGAGCCCTCCACGTGCCGCTGGACTGGTCTGCTACTGGCGGTGGCGGCGCGTGGCCTGCCGCGGTGGCAGGGTCATCGTGATTTGGCGGACGAGTTGCTGGAAGCATGCGAGGGACGCGAGGGCGGGCAGGGAGGCCCCGGCGATACCGGTGAGGGTCTTGTCTGCCTGCGCTACGCACAGCATCGTCGCGACGGACGAGAAGAACAGAACGATGAACCATGAGTGCACGGCTCGGCGCTGATGGAGGGCAGTTCGGATGATGGAGAGAGAGGCCACCATCCAAGGGCCGTACACGAGTAGAGGCCACGACGGTACTGTTCCGACACCCGTTCCGGACGTGATGTTCTGCAGCGGCCGGTAGGCCACCATGCCGCCGAAGACGCTGACCATCGCCACGATGACAGCAACGAGCGCGACGATGACGCAGCTGCCGGTCTGCAACCACTTCAGCCGGGCTTTTCGACCCGGGATCTTCCGATGCCCGGCAGACGAGCTTCGGGTGGGCGGCAGTTGAGCGGTGATCTGCGCGAGGTTCTCCATCGGGTCGGTGAAGTCGACGCCGGATGGGGGCTCGCTGCGAGGTGGCGGCACCCTGGCCGGCTGCTCCGCGGGGACAGCCTCCTGCAGGAGATAGGCAAGTTCCTCGACCGGGTCCCAGCCCGCGTCCGGCGCGGTCAGGGGAACCCCTGCGGGGACGTTGTCCGCAGGCCCCCCGTTCCAGCCAGTCCCCGCCCCGGAAGAGTACGCGTCGGCATACCACTCAGGCTGCGCAAAGGAAGGATTCACATAGTCATGATTCACGGAAATGCGTCCCCGTCACGCGCTGTTCGCGTTACGGCCAAGGTTTCCCTGGCCGTTCCACCGCGAATTGAGTTCCTCCTGGATTGCCTCCAGCAGCCCGAACAAATCGCGAAGCAGTGGCTCGGTAATCAGATGTTCGGCCCAGGCGCCGTCCCCGACCGTGGTGGCCTGTACCGGGAGCGTCGAGTGCGCCGCACGAGGGAGGAAAGTGTATTTCCCCACCGTCAGATCACGGACCACAGGCAGATCATCCGTCCTCGCGTTGCGTTGAGGCAGGCCCTGAGACCTTGCGTTCGTCATACCCCTCTAACACCGCTTCCCTCCTCCGGATGCGCGGCAAATGAGTGACCCTGCGTAGGTGAAAACGTGAGTCCTTGATCAATGTCCTATGTATCTCACTCCGCCCTTTTTGGGGCGAGCGGGTTTTCCTTGAAATTGCTGGAGCAGTAAATAGGATTCACCGCCGGTAGAACGGGATGAGTAATCTTGGCGGCTGTGCCGGCGCCGTGGAGACTCAGGAAGCCATGGCACAGCAGTGGCAGGAGGACTTCGAGACCGACGCAGGACCAGACGTACTGAACTGGAGGCGCTGACCAGGAGCCAGAAGACAGGAGCCAGAGGATGGGCGTGCGAGGGGGGCCGTCTTCCTGACCACCGGGATCACTGAAGCCACCGGCATCACCACCCTCAACATCACCTGACCACCGGCACACGGCCAGAAGGTAAGTCCGAGGGCGCGTTCGCCGTGGCCGCGTCAGACCGGTCTGAGGACCTTCTCGGCTGAACCGCCGAGTCCGTCCCCGGCCGCCGGCTCGATGGTCGGCATCACCGCCATCATGCTGTGAGGGGCTGCGTCAGTCCTGCGTGATCACGACCACCTCGTCGCGATCGCTCCAGCGCCGTCGCTCGCCTTTGTCCGGGTTGATACGCACTCCGTGGTCGGGAACGGCCGCGGCCCGGTCGTGGCGGCGGTAACCGATGGCGCATTCGCCCCGTTGCCGCGCCGCTGCGACGACTGTGGCGAAGGACGTCTCACAGTCGGGCAGGACGTACGACGCCGCTGGTCGCAGGTGGATCTGACTGCCTGTGAGGGAGAACAGTTCGTCGAACACGGCGGCCAGGTGGCGGTTCTGGGAGATCTGGGTCATCAGCAAGCCGATGATTTTTCCGCTGATGATGACGTCGGCTCCGGGGCTGATGGGCGCGAGCGTCCGGTTGCGGTCGTCGGTCATCTCGGTAACCACCGGCAACTCCCGTCCGCTTTCCTGCTCCAGCAGGTGCAGAACGAGGAGCGTGACGAGGGTCCGGTTGTCGGCGTCGTCGGGTTGCTGTCCCGGCACGGGGTCCGGCCCAAGCACGACGATGCTGTCGTACGAGTCGATCTCAAGGCACCGTAGTGTCTCGGGCCGGGTGACGTCTCCAGGCCGGAAGGTCATCGTCAGCCGGGGTGCGAAGTCTGAGCCGGCGTCCCGTACCTGCTCGGCCGTCACTTCCTTGTGGTCCGCCACCACGGCAATGACCGAGCCGTGCACGGCACACCGGCCGAACTGCTCGACGATGAGCGGGGCCCGCCGGTTCCAGCCGAGGATCAGGACCCGTTCGGGCTGGGCGTTCGCCGGCTGCCAGGGCGTCATCACCGACTCGTCGACCAGCCCGGAGCAGTCGCTGTGCCGTGCGGTGTCGTCGTCCCGCGTGATGACGATCAGCCGGTCGCCGGGGCCGATCATGGTCTGGGGCGGCGGGTTCAGCGTGGGCCTGCCGTCACGCAGCAGGCCGACCACGCTGGAGGTGGTGAAGGCCAGCAGCGTGTCGCCGAAGGAGCGGCCGATCAGGGCCGGGTCGAAGGTGAGGTAGAACTCGTCTCCGGCGAAGTCCAGGAGGTCGCGGTACACGAGGGAGAGTCCAGGTCGGCGGGCGCACTGGGCGATCAGCCGGGCGGTGATCGCGTCGCTCTCCAGGACAATCCCGCGTGTTCCCGCGGCGAGGGAGGCCGCCAGCCGGTACCGGTCGTCTCTGACGGCGGCGACGACGGGCGGACCTTCATCCTCGCCGAGGGCGGACCGAAGTGCCAGCAGCGTCTTGACCACTTCCGGGTCCGCTGACGGATCGTCGTGGGGCAGCACCAGCACGGAACTGGCCGCGCCGGGGTTGGTCAGGGCGAGCAGGTCGGGGTTGGTGGGGGAGCCGCTACGGCAGACAAGCCGGGTACGGCCGGTGGTTCCCACCTTTCTGCAGAGGGCCTCCTCCATCGTGGTCTTGTCCCGGTCCGCCAGTACTGCCACCGCGCCATACCGCTGATTCGCGTCGGCGGCCACCAGTTCGCTCACCACCGTGAACACCTGCTCCGACCAGCCCAGCACTACCGAGTGCCCCTGCTCGATGACGGTGGAGTGGCCCCGCCGCAGCGCGGTGAGCCGCTCGGTGAGCCCGGTGGTGATCAGACCGACGAGGGTGGAGACATACACCAGAGCGACCAGGGCGAGCAGTACTGACAACAACACGCGCAAAAGCGGGCCTGTCGCCCCGCCGAGCCGCAAAGTCTCTCCAGTGAGACGCCAGATCGCTGCCAGCCTCCCCGAACGGGACGCGGGCGCATGTGGGTCCGTCCACACCAGCACGGCGCTCACCGGGAAGACGACGACGAGGCAGCCCAGAGCCAGCCAGCCGACGAGCGCGGGGGTGCCACGTGCCAAAGTGGTGTCGAACCAGTAGCGTGCCCTGCCTTTGAGTGAAACGCTTCGTGCCACGCCTGCCCCCTGTTCCCCCGGGTTCCGGCGGCGGTAGCCATGCCGCTCCGGTTCGCCCCGCCCGTTCCCCCACCGGCTGCGCACGGCCACGCGGCCACCTGGAAGTGTGCAGACGAGACGGCTGTGACACGCGGATGACCGTAGATCTTCATCCCTTCGGGGGGGGCGTCGCCGAAGGAGCCGCTCCGGCCGACGGCCGACCGGGCATCAGGGGGCGAGGTACCCGTGGGCGCGTCTGTACGGCCGCAGCGCGACGAGCTGGGTCTCCCGGGCCTGGCCAAAGTGCACTGGTTGCCGACCTCCCGCGCCCGCCGCAGTGCGGGCCGGCACGCCCTCTGAAGGGGGAGTCCATGTCGTTGAGACGGCTTCCCCAAGTGAACCGGCGAGGACTCCTCGCGAAACGAGGCCGGCCGCGAGCACCGCTGCTCGTGCTCGCCGCGTGAGAAGTTCCCTGGTCATGGAGGTCCTTCCGCGTTTCCCGAGGATGTGGTCGGAGTCGGTTGCGGGGGGCGTACCGCCGTGGGGAGCCGGGATGGGATCGGCTTCGCACGCGCCCTCCCCGGCTGGTGGCGGTCTTCGAACACGGCCGGCGCGACGACGATTACGGCGGCGACGACGGCCGACAGGTAGGCCGGTGCCGCCGTGGTGACCGCGCCTCCGACGATCAGGGCGGACAGCGTGACCAGCCGTGCCGGGCTCAAGGCGTCGAACAGGGTCGCCCCGTGCCAGGTCTGCGCCCCGATGTAGAGGGCCGGCCCGCCGAACAGGAGCAGGTTCGTGGTGATGCCGACGTGCTCCACCGGATGTGCGATGACCCGTTCGTCGCCCGCGGCAGCGGCGATGATTCCGGCGACGGAGGCCATGAGGCTGATGACGCCGCTGCGCCCGGCCCTGATGGGGTCCTCGGTCCGCTCGTAGTGGCGGACGACGTGTTCTGAGCGACTGAAGAACAGCCAGAACAACGCGATGGTGCCCGTGAGCGCGACACCGCTGGTCAGCAGGGTCATAGGCTCGTACGGCGCCGCGGTGAGCGCGGTACCGGTGGTCATGATCGTCTCGCCGAACGCGATGATCATGAACAGTCGGCCGCGTTCCAACAGGTGGCCGCCGGCGAAGGCGACCTCTCGTGAGTCCAGCCTGCGGCCGGGCAGCGGATGCGCCGCCCAGGTGCCTGCCAGCTCGATCAGGATCGCCGTGGCCCACCAGGTCAGCCGCGCGCCGCCGTCGACCGCCGCGCCGATCAGCCACAGAGGCGCGGCCGCGACGAACCAGACCAGGACGCGGATGAAATGTTCCTGGTTGACCCGGTCGAGGCCGACGGTGAGCAGCCATACCGTCCGGCCGACGTGAATGAGCAGGAAGGTGGTGACGAAGACCCAGCCGGCGTCGCCGAAGGCGCGTGGGATCGCCGCGTTCATGAACAGCCCCGCGAGCATGACCGCGAGCAGCATCCGTCGCGTCCGCGGGTTCTCGGCGGGGACGAGGGTGACCGCCCAGGTGGTGTACGCCCACACCGCGTACACGGCGAGGTAGAGCACGAGCGCCTGAGCGGCGCCGGTCCAGGTGGGGTGTACGAGGAGCCGGTGCGACAGCTGGCCGATCGCGAAGACGTAGACCAGGTCGAAGAACAGCTCCAGCGGCGTGACCTCCCGGCGCGCCGGGGCGCTGGTCAACTGCACGGTGACTCTCCTCGGTGCGGGGGGCGTCCCGACTTCGTCGTGACTCCTGTGGGGCCGGTGTCCGTGTGAAAAGTCAGTCGGCGAGGAAGGCGTTCACCTGGCCGGCGAAGTCCTCGGCGTGCTGGAAGAGGAAGGCGTGCCCGGCGTCGCTGTAGGCGACGAGGGTGGCGTCGGGCAGGTGCTGGACTGCGGTGTACGCGGCCAGCGCGGGGATCATCGCGTCCTGCATGCCGGTGGCGTACAGAACGGGCTGCCGGATGGTCGCCAGGTCCGCCCGCACCTGCTCGAAGGGGATCGACGCGTCCTTCTGGATCGCGGTGATCTGGCCCATGGCCGCCGCCTCGGACACGTCGGGGCGTCCGGTGGCGAGCCGGGTGGCCACCCTGGCGAGGTGCTCGTATCCGGCGGCGCGGCCGGTGTCCGTCTCGGGGAAGAACAGGAACACCAGGTCGTCCCCGGTGACCTCGGGCTTGGTCATGGTGGCGCCGACCTTCGGGTTCGGGTCGGGGGCGCCGGGGACCTGCCCGCCCGGACTGGCGGCGGCCACGACCAGCCTGCGCACCAGGTCGGGTCGCAGACGGGTGATGTGCTGGGCGACGGTGCCGCCCAGCGTCCAGCCCAGCAGGTCCACCTGGGGCAGGCCGAGGGCCTCGATGAACTCGACGGTGCCGTCGGCCAGTCCCTCGACCGAGTCCCGCGGGGTGCCGGTGGTGTAGCCGGTGCCGACGTTGTCGAACACGATCACGTCATGGCGGGCGGCGAGGTGGTCCAGGAACTCCGGATCCCACCAGTCGAGGGTGCCGCGGACCCGGTTCAGCAGGACCAGCGGGACGCCGCCCCGCGGACCGAGGCGCCGGTAGGTGAACGTCGCGGAGGGGCCTTCCACGGTGAGGTCCTCGGCCGCGTCCGACTGATAGGTGCTCATGGCGGGCTTCGCTTTCCTGTCGCTGTCTCTCGGGGGTCTGGCGGGGGCTGGTGGGGTCTGATGGGGTCGGTCAGGCGGGCAGGTGGTTGAGCTTGCGCAGCTGCTGGTCGAAGATGCGGGAGGGGACCACGCGGCGCATGGTGCGGACGCGTCCGGTCATGGCGCCGGCGGTGTAGCGCAGTTTCGGCTTGGCGTCGGTCGCCGCCGCGACGATCTCCTTGGCGACGACGGCGGGGTCGTCGCCGTCCTTGACCGCGCCGGCCATGTACTCCTCGAAGACGTGCCGCTGCTTCGCGTAGACGTCCAGGGGCTGGTCGGGCCGCACGCTGGCCGCGTCGAACGCGGTGTTGGTCCAGGCGGGTTCGACGAGCAGGGACCGTACGCCGTACTCGCGGACCTCGTGGTCGACGGACTCCGAGTAGCCCTCGACGGCGTGCTTGGAGGCGGCGTAGACCGCCATGTAGGGCTGTGGCATGAAGCCGACGATGGACGAGATGTTGATGATCCGTCCGCTGCGCCGGGCGCGCATGTGCGGCAGGACGGCGTTGGCCATACGGATGACGCCGAAGACGTTGATGTCGAAGAGGCCCTGCGCCTGTGCGGCGGAGCTCTCCTCGGCGGCGCCCGCCGAGCCGATGCCGGCGTTGTTGACCAGGACGTCGATCCGGCCGAACCGGTCGATGACCTCGCCGACCGCGGCGGTCACCGACGCGTCGCTGGTCACGTCGAGGTCGACGAAGGTCACGCCGTTCACGGGGGTGACGTGCGCGGTGTTGCGGCTGGTGCCGACCACGTCGTAGCCCCTCGCGGCCAGCGCGAGCGCGGCTGCCTTTCCGATGCCGGAGGACGCACCCGTGACGAGGGCTACCGGTCGTGTCGTCGTTGCCATTTCGGACTCCTGACTCAAGGGATCGCGTGTGCTTCGCCGTGGAGAGGGGCCGCTTCCGGTAACCCTCAATCGGTTTCACCAATGTATCAGGTTTATCTGTAGCGGCAACAGAAGAGCAACAATTAGTTGATTATCCGTATCGTCAACGTATCTCCTGTGGGGAGTCAAGAGAGGGGTCGATGCTGGCGGGCGGGGTCTCGCCGAGGCGCCCGGCCGGGACCGGTGCGTACCGGCCGACCTGCGGCGGAGCGGGCTACGAGCGGGCTCCGGCGGTCCGGGCGATCTCCCCCGGCGGGGTGCCCGCGGGGGCGCGGGTGAGGCGGTGGGTCCGGAGGGCCCGTCCTGCGCGGTCGGCGACCGTGTCGCCCTGTCTCTGTCGGCCGGCGGGCAGGGTGGCCTCCGTGCCGGTTTGCCGCGGTGGGGATCGGTAGTGCCGTCCGCCCAGCCTTGCCGCCCGGGCGGGAGGCGGGGGTGGCGGCGCCGATCCTTCAGGTGGGCGGAGCCGTGCTCGACCGGCGACCGGGCGGCGGCGACAAGGACCCGTTCCGACGATGTGGCAGGGAGTGGTCCGGACGGCCGTGGCGGCCGGTGACCACTGCCGGGCCGGCATCGGATTCGCTGTCGTCGAGTCCGACAGATCCCATCGCGGGAGCGGCCCGGATACGAAACGGCCGGAACGCGGTTTGCCGATCATGGACCGACGGACAGGCTGAACAGGCTCAGCCCCATCCACCCGGTGGGCAGGCCCAGTTGATCGCGGACATCCGGGTGCAGGTGATCCAGGACGCCATGGTGGTGCCCGGCAGGAAGAGCGGGAGGAAGGAGGCTCGACGGCGTCGGCATACGGCGCGGTCTGTCAGGGGGGAGCTCCGCCGGGCTCGGAACAACGGTCCGCAAGGCGATATGTCGGATCGCTTGCCGAGTAACTGCACACCCGGCAAGCGCCCGACTGCTTCTCGTCGGTGACCGTGTCTCGGCGGAGACGCGATCAGCGGTCGAGGAAGGCGTTCACCTCGGCGCCGAACTTGGCGGCGTACTGGAAGAGGAACCCGTGGCCGGCGTTCGGGTAGATGCTGAGCTGCTCGTTGGGGAGGTGCTCGGCCAGCAGGTGGGAGTTCTTGGGGGGCCTTGATGCGCAGGTTGGAGGCGGTGGCGGCGCTCTGGGTGTTCTGCGTCTGAGTGACCGGGTGGCGGGTGACGCTCGAGCTGTCGCTCACTGCTGTCGCCGCACTCGGCGCGGCGCCGGCCACAGCGGCGACGACCGACATGGTGGCCAGCGCCACCGCGGAGCGTCGGGAGATGCAGGGCGCCTAGTTTTGTTGTGGGCATGTCAATTCTTTGCCGGGGTCGGGGGTCTTCTCCGGCGGCGGGCGGGTGTCGGTCGTGAGCGACGGCCGTGCGGGCGACTGCTACGGCGGTGTGGTGCGATCTCTTATCCGTGTCGCTAACGTATCAACTATCTCCAGAGTTGCGACACTGAAGAATCAATTAACGAGATATTCGTAGCGTTCGCGTATCCTCTAGAAGGGACTGAGTAGCGAACCAGACAGGAGACAGACATGGGCCGAGCACTGCGGGCAGATGCCGAGCGCAGTGTGCGCGCGATTCTGGAGGCGGCCGAGCAGGTCTTCGCCCAGGACGCCGGCGCCTCCATGGAACAGGTCGCCGAGGCGGCGGGGCTGACCAGGATCACTGTTCACCGCCGGTTCGCGAACCGGCAGGCACTGCTGGAGGCGCTCGCCGTCTCCGCCAAGCAGCAGCTCGTCGACGCCATCGAGGAAGCCCGGCCGGACGCCGCTCCCGCACTCGTGGCGCTGCACCGGGTGACGGCGAACGTCCTACGGGTCAAGAACACCTGGCGCTTCACCCTCAGCCACGCCACGGCGCACACCCCCACCGCAGCCGCCCTCTGGGACGAGATCAACACCCACACCGTCGACCTCATGAACCGGGCACAGCGCGAAGGGCTGCTCGCCCCGGACGCAGACCTGGAGTGGACGCGGCAGGTGTACTACGCCCTCCTCAACGAAGCCATCAACAGGCCCGGAGTGGAGCAGGACCCTGCCGCACAGGACCCGGACACACAGGCCACGCTCGTCATCGACACCCTCCTGCACGGCGCAGGGCCACGCGGCTGAGCCGCAACGGCCCGACAGAACGCGGTATCCATCGATCCGGCTGCCGGCGCCGCCGAAGCGTGTCAGCGGTGCTCATGCGGGAGGCTTCGAGCTGCTTTTCTGGACGATGCCTGATCGATGATCTTCAGCCGGTCCGTCGCGAGTAGCGGAACCGCTGTGGATCAGGACTTATCTTCTCCGCGAGTCAGGTGCGAGCCGAGCAGGTCGGCATCGCCAGGTGCTGACCGCCGCAGCCGCAGCCGCAGCCGCAGCGCATCACAGCGTTGCGGTCGTGCCCTCCCCGGAGGCGCTGCCCACGAGCCACTCGTTCCAGCCCAGGTTGAAGTCGGCGTAGCCGTTGTCGGCCGGGGCCTTGGCACGGGGCGAGCCGCTGATGGTGACGGGATCGCCCTGCTTGACCTGGCCGTAGAACCACTTGGCGTCCGACATGGACAGGTGGACGCAGCCGTGCGAGCCGCGGGCGCTGCCGCTGCCCGGATTCGGGTCGCCGGTCGAGTAGTGCACGTATGTGCCGGACTGGGTCAGGTGGACGTCCCAGGGCAGCGTCAGGTCGTAGTAGTTGGGGCTGCCCTTGTCGCAGCTGATACCGACGCTGCAGGAGGTCATGTGGACCTTCTCCTCTTTGTCGATGACGGCCATCGTGCCGTTCCACGTCGGATACTCGGCGCTGCCCGCGTTGATCGACAGGGTGCGCAGGGCCGTGCCGTTCCGGGTCACCTTCATGGTGTGGCCGGTCACCGACACTTCCGCGCGGACGTCGTCACCGATCTTGAAGGTGTGCGTGTAGTTGCGCACGCCGAAGCGCCCGTTGCCGTTGGCGACGCCCGTCATGTCAGCGTCGACCTTCACGGTCGTGCCGGAGGGCCAGTACGCCTTCGGGCGCCAGTCGGCGCGCTTGTCGCCGAACCAGTGCCAGGCACCGGCCACCGGTTGCGAGGCACTCACCTTCATGTGCTTCTCGACCGTGGCCCGCGCCTTGGCCGCCACCGGGTTCGTGAAGACCACCGAGATCGGCATGGCGACGCCGACCGTGGTTCCCGTCTGCGGGGTGATGGTCTCCAGCAGCATCGGCGGGCCCGCGGGCTTCGTCGGTGACGGCGAGGAGCTGGCACTCGGGTGCCCCGACGCCTTTGCATCGTCGCCGCTCGCCTTGTCACTGCCGCCCCCGCCGCAGGCGCTCGCGCCCACCAGCATCACACCCGTGACGAGTGCGATCCCTATGCCGCCCTTGCGCCGTCCCACGACCTGCCCCGCTCTCTCTCGCTCTTCGGCCCTGACGGGCCCGACTCACTGTCAGACACCGAGGGTGTGGCCCGCAGTTGCGTGTGGCGCGTAAAACGTGTCCCAAGACTCGGTGCGCACCGCCGGACCGGAGACCGTCAGGGCCGGCGTCACCGGCTGTTGCCGGCGCACCTGCCGGTTGCCCCGCCAGGGTCTGTCCAACCATGATTTCTGTACCGACGAGCGGCAGAGGGCGGGACTGCTTGACCTTGCCGAGGTTCTCGAAGCGTGTGCGGCGATACCGGGCGGCGACGTGTGGTTCATGGGGGACTGGCCAGGCCTGTTGTGAACGGTGTGCTGTGGGTGCCGGCTGCCGGGTGCCAGGTGTGAAGTGCCAGGTGTGAAGTGCCAGGTGTGAGGTGCGAGTGCGGGGTGTCGGAGGGGGCTGGAGCCCGGCGGTTGGAGGCGCAGGTTCCACTGCTTCACCGGGCCCCAGTCATGAGGCCTGGTGCCCGTGAAGGTAGTGGTTACACCATTTGCCCGGAGAGATGTCCTGAAGCGGACATGCCTGTGGGCCCCGGGTGTTCCCGGAGCCCACAGGCCGACTGCTTATTCTGGTGTGTTACCAGCGATACCAGCGGCCCTTGCGGCCACCCGTGTCCGCACTGCGCATGACGAAGCCCAGCAGCCAGACGACCAGCACGATGACGGCGATCCACCAGAGTGCCTTCAGTGCGAAACCCGCGCCGAAGAGGATCAGAGCCAGCAGGAGAACAAGAAGCAGGGGAACCATAGTTATCAACCTCCGTCGCTCCTTGTGCCCGGCAAATCGAAGTACACACGGCCGATTCACCTGGTTTCTTCATCACTCCTGCGGGCAGTCGGTCCGGTTTCCCCAGCGGGACGCAACCCGCGCCGGGTGTCAGCCGTCGGCCACGAGCACGGACGTGATGGCGAAGAGCCCCCAGCGCGGCAGCGGTAGCGCGTCGCGGGCCCGTTCGTCATTCGGAGGCGGTCGGGGAGAGGAGGTTCCAGCCCGCCTCGGGGTCGAGCGGCAGGTCGGGGCGGTCGCGCTTGAACGTCTCGGCCTGTTCCTCGAGCTTCGGCAGGGCGTGGTCGGGTGCGCCGAAGCCGCGGAACAGGGTCGCGCAGTACTCACGGGACAGGAACGACGCGTCCCAGTTCCCGTCCGTCCGCACCCATTGGTAGGTGTGGTTGTGCAGATTGAGGAACTGGAGCGTGGCCAGCCGTGGCGGCATCGCACGGAAGGTGCCCTGATCGACGGCCTCCGCGAGCAGCCCCGAGATCAGCTGTTCGAAGTCGGCCCGCTGGCCCAGCAGAGCTTTCAACTCCGCGCCGCTCAGACTGCGGTAGTCGTGCTCGTAGACCCAGATGTGGTCGAGCCTGCGGAAGATGATGGTGAGCAGCGATTCGGACAGCAGACGCAGCCGCAGCAGGGGATCCGTGTCGAGTTCCGCGATCTGGCGGGCGCGGGAGAGCAGCGGCCCCATCACCCGCGACTGGATCTCGACGAGCAGGTTCTCCTTGGAACCGATGTAGTAGTACAGGGCTCCCTTGGCGAGGCCGACCGCCCGGCCCAGGTCGTTGATGGACGTCGCCGCGTAACCCTGCTGGGCGAACAGCGACGCCGCGATGTCGATGATCTTCTGGCGTCTGACCTCGAAGCCCGGTCCATGGCCCGGCGGTCGTGGCATCGCTTCTCTCCCCGCATGACGTGACGACGTCGGTCGAAGGCGACTCCCGGGACCACGACGGACGGCTTTTCGGCAGATCCGGGGGAAGCGGACTCCGGGCATCGCTTGGTTTGCTAGACCAGACGGTACGTCAAAGGGGCGGACCGGGGTGCCGCGGCCGTACAGGGTGGTCGTGGGCCGGCCGGGGCGTGGCCGGGGCGGCTGACCGACCGGGGGCCGGGCGGGTCCGGGCGCCGCCACCCGCGAGACACTCGTGCTGTGACGGGTGTCTCCAGTGAGGAGTGACGCATGACCACGGTAGGTATCGCCACCGGCGCGGGTCGCGGGACGGGAGAGGCGTGCGCGAGGCGCCTCGCCGACATGGTGGACGTGCTGCTGCTCGCCGACCGCAACGAAGCGGCCGCGGCCGCGGTCGCGAAGGACCTGTCCGGCCGGGGCGCGAAGGCCGTCGCCGAGCCGTTCGCGGCGGACGTCACCGACGCGGATGATCTCGCCCGGCTGGCCCAGCGGGTCACGGAGCTCGGCACGCTGCGGGCGGTCGTGCACGCCGACGACGTCGCGCCGGAGGAGGCCGGCTGGCGCCGGATCCTCGAGGTCGACCTCGTCGGAACCGCGCTGGTCGCCGAGGCGCTCCGCCCGCTGGCCGGCGCCGGTACGGCGTTCGTGTACTGCGCCTCGGTGTCCCCGCTGATCGCTCACATCGACCCCGATCCGGCGGTCGCGGCCGTTCTCGACGATCCGCTCCAGGAGGATTTCCTCGACCGGATCCGCGACGCGATCGGCCCGGCCGTCGAGGATCTCGCCTGGGCGTACCCGTGGGCCACGTACGGCGTGCACCGGTTCGCCCGCGCCGAGGCCGTGCGGCTCGGGCCGGTGGGCGCTCGCGCATGTTCCCTGTCGCCCGGTGCCATCGACACCCCGGGCACCCGGCTGGAGGCGGCCCGGCACGAGTCGGTACGGCAGCTCATCGGGCGCACGCCGCTGGGCCGCACCGGCCGCTACGACGAGGTCGCCGCCGTCGCCGCGTTCCTGGTGTCGGACGGGGCGAGCTTCGTGAGCGGCGTCGACATCGTCGTCGACGGGGGCCTGTGCGCGGCGGTGCAGGACGAGTGACGCCGGGTGCCGGGCTCCCCGGGCCTGACCTCGGGAGACCGGCCCGGGAGGACATCGACTTGATCTCCTCGACGGCGGCCGGGTGCCGTGGCGTGCCGTAAGCAGGCGGCCGGATGCTGAGACGTGCCGTAAGCCGGCCGCCGGGGTGCCGTGGCGTGTCGTCAGGCGACGGCCGGGCCTGGACCGACGGGGGGCTTGGACCGGCGGGCGGGGCCCGGAGCGGTGGGTGTGTCTGGACTGGTGGGCGGGCGTGGGGTGGTGGGCGAGCCGTGAGGCGCGGGTGGGTCTGGGGTGGTGGGCGGACTCGGACCGGGTGGGTCTGGGTCGGCGCGGGGGATTGGAGCGGCGGGCGGGCGGCCCCGGCCGGTGGGGTGTCGGGCGGGAGTGCGTCACTCCTCATGGCCGTCGTCGATCTCGTCGACCAGACCCCACCGCCGGGCGGTGGCGGCGTCCACCCGGGCGCCGCTCAGCATCATCCACGCCGCCCGCCACCGCCCGATCCGCCGCGGCACGCTCACCGTGCCGCCGGCACCCGGCACCAGACCCATCGCTACCTCGGGCAACTGGAAGAACGCCCCGGGTGAGGAGACCAGACGTCCCGCGAAGGCCGCCAGTTCCGTACCCGCGCCCACCGCCGCGCCCCGCACCCGGACCGTCACCCGGTCCCGCATCCGGTCGATCAGCCGCCAGGGCGCCCGGTCCAGCCGTACCAGATACGCCGCGACGAGATCCGCGGCCGTCCCGAACTCGGACAGATCGCCGCCGCCGGAGAACACCGGTCCGGCACCGGCCAGTTCGACCCGGTCGATCGTTGCGTCGAGCAGGGCGAGCTCCAGGGCCTCGAACAGTTCCTCCCGCATCCGGAAGCTGAACGCGTTGCGGCGGTGCGGGCGGTCGAGCAGGACGGACAGCCGGTCGTCCTCCCGCCGGACCCGGACCAGTGGCCCGTCCTCCGGAGAGGCCCGGGGCGTACCCCGGCGCGCTTGCGGTTCGGCCGTGCCCCGGTCGGCGAGCCAGGACGCGAACTCCGTCCCGCCGAGCAGCATCGAGTACGCCGCGGCCTCGGCCGCCAGGCCCTGGAGGGTGCCGAGTCGTGGCGTCTGGCGCAGCAACTGGCCCAGAGCCAGGCCTGCCCGGGGACGGCGTTCGACGAGCCGTGCCAGTTCGGCGTACGAAAGAAGCGGATCGGGGACGGGTACCAGCTCCCGCGCCCCTGCGCCGACCCCTGGTCCCGCCAGGGTCAGTGTCACCGCCTCCAGCAGCGGTCGCAGCCGGTCGGGCGGCTGCCGGGTCGCGATGCCGAAGGTCAGCGGCAAGGAGTCGGCCAGCCGGGCGGCCTCGGCCTCGACGCGGCTCGCGGCGGCGTCGTGCCAGTCGTCCAGCACCAGGCACCGCACGGGGCTCCCCACCCGCCCGTCGGAACCGAGCATCAGTCCTTCGTCGTTGTACATCGGGCTCATCGGCCCAGTCTGGGCGTACCCGGTCGGTCCCGGTAGCCGGGACCGTCCCGGGTACCGGGCGTTGCGGTGACCTAGCGTCAGACGTGCACGACGAGTCGGCGGCGCGGACCTCCTCGGTCGCGGCGTGAACCTCTTCAGTCCTGACACCGGGTGCCAGAGCCTTCCGGGCATCCGACGGGAGTGGTCCGCGGCACACGACCGCGGCGCCGCGCGCTGCCTAGGGAGAGTCGCATGAACGAACCCAGCTCCACCCTGTCCGAAGTGGCCGTCACCGAGGCCGTCACCGGCGCCGTCACCGAGGCCGTGAACGCGGCCGCCACGGAGACCGTCACCGAGGCCGATCTCAAGACCGGGCCCGGGGCCGGGGCCGGTGTGCGGGCCGACGCCGAGGCGGACGGGGGCGCCGCCCCGCCGTCGCTGATCGAGGCCGAGGATCTTCTGGAGGAGATCTCCATCGACGGCATGTGCGGCGTCTACTAGGCGCCGCCGTATGACGGATACGGACCTCGACCGCGCCTGGGACCTGCACCCGCAGGTCTCGGTGCGGCCCGAACCGTTCGGCGCGCTGCTCTACCACTTCGGCACCCGCAGACTCTCGTTCCTCAAGGACCGCCGGCTCCTGGCCGTCGTCCAGGGCCTCGCCCACGCGCCCACGGCCCGTGCCGCCTGCCGGGCCGCGGGCCTCGGAGAGGACGAACTGCCCCGCTA
The DNA here is from genome assembly GCF_042737375.1 of Streptomyces sp. NPDC060000. Taxonomy (NCBI): domain Bacteria; kingdom Bacillati; phylum Actinomycetota; class Actinomycetes; order Kitasatosporales; family Streptomycetaceae; genus Streptomyces; species Streptomyces sp. NPDC060000. Next base: position 42,908 of record NZ_JBHWUU010000014.1, on the reverse strand, counting down.
CGGCCGGGCCCTCGCCGTCCTCGTCCGGTCGTCGATGGTCGTCGGAAGGACCTCATGACCACCACGTCCCGGCTGGTCGACCTGTTCGAGCACGGGCTCGACGCACCGATCTGCCTCACCTGGGAACTCACCTACGCCTGCAACCTGGCCTGCACCCACTGCCTGTCCAGCTCCGGGCGGCGCGATCCACGCGAGCTGAGCACCGTCGAGGCCAAGGCCGTCATCGACGAACTGCGGGCCATGCAGGTCTTCTACGTCAACATCGGCGGCGGTGAGCCCACGGTCCGCGCCGACTTCTGGGAACTCCTGGACTACGCCACGGCACACCAGGTGGGAGTGAAGTTCTCCACCAACGGCGTCCGGATCACCCCCGAGGCCGCCGAGCGCCTGGCCCGTAACGACTACGTGGACGTCCAGATCTCGCTCGACGGCGCCACCGCCGACGTCAACGACGCGGTACGCGGCCCCGGTTCGCACGCCACGGCGCTGCGGGCGATGGAGAACCTCGCCGTCGCCGGAATGAGTGACTTCAAGATCTCCGTGGTCTGCACCCGGCACAACATCCCGCAACTGGACGGGTTCAAGGCGCTGGCCGACCGCTTCGGCGCCCAACTGCGGCTGACCCGGCTGCGCCCCTCCGGACGCGGCGCCGACGTCTGGGACGACCTGCGTCCGACGGCCGCGCAGCAACGGGCCCTGTACGACTGGCTGTTGGCGCACGGCGAGAACGTGCTGACGGGGGACTCCTTCTTCCACCTGGCCGGGTACGGCCGGGCGCTGCCCGGCCTCAACCTGTGCGGCGCGGGACGCGTCGTCTGCCTGATCGATCCGGTCGGCGACGTGTACGCCTGCCCGTTCGCCATCCACGAGGAGTTCCTCGCCGGGAACGTACGCGAGCCGGGCGGCTTCTGCGGGGTGTGGCGCGGCTCCGAGCTGCTGCGGCGGCTGCGCACCCCGCAGCACGGCGGAGCCTGCGCCTCCTGCGCCTTCTACGACATCTGCAAGGGCGGATGCATGGCCGCGAAGTTCTTCACCGGGCTGCCGCTGGACGGCCCCGACCCCGAGTGCGTGCGGGGGCACGGTGAGGCGCTGCTGGCCGGGCGCGACGGAACCCGGCTGCCCAAGCCGTCCGGCGACCACTCCCGCAGGACCGTGGATCTCGTGCTCGGCCGCCGGCCGCCGGTCACCGACTGCGACGAGAACCCGCTGGCCGGGCATGCCCCGCAGCAGGCCGGAAAGGACGCGGCACATGCCTAGGAACCCCTGGTTCGAGTCGGTCGCCGAAGCCCGGCGCAGGGCCCGCAAGCGGCTGCCGGCGCCGGTGTACGGCGCGCTCGTCGCGGGCTCGGAGGGCGGTCGTACGATCGACGCCAACGCGGCGGCCTTCGCCGAACTGGGCTTCGCCCCACGGGTCGTCGGCCACCACGCCCGGCGCGACCTGACCACGACGGTCCTGGGCGTGCCCACCGCGCTGCCCGTGCTCATCTCGCCGACCGGGGTACAGGCCGTCCACCCGGACGGGGAGGTGGCCGTGGCCCGGGCCGCCGCGAGCCGGGGCGTCATCATGGGTCTCAGCTCGTTCGCGAGCCGGCCCGTCGAGGAGGTGGCCGACGCCCGGCCGGACCTCTTCTTCCAGCTCTACTGGAGCGGCACGCGCGAGGCGATGGCACGGCGCATGGACCGGGTCAGGGCCGCCGGCGCGAAGGCACTCATCGTCACCCTCGACTGGTCCTTCTCCCACGGCCGCGACTGGGGCAGCCCCGCCGTCCCGGACAGACTCGACCTCAGGACCATGCTGCGGTTCGCCCCCGAGGCACTGTCCCGGCCCGGGTGGCTGTGGCGGTACGCCAGGTCCGGCCGTCTCCCCGATCTCACCGTGCCCAACATGGGCGTTCCCGGCGGCACGGCGCCCAGCTTCTTCGGCGCCTACGGCGAGTGGATGCAGACCACACCCCCGACCTGGCAGGACGTCGAATGGCTCGTGGAGGAGTGGGGCGGGCCCCTGCTCCTCAAGGGCGTGACCCGGGTCGACGACGCCAAGCGGGCCGTCGACGCCGGGGTGTCGGCCCTGTCCGTCTCCAACCACGGCGGCAACAACCTGGACACCACCCCCGCCACCGTCCGGATCCTCCCCTCCATCGCCGAGGCCGTCGGCGACCGGATCGAAGTCCTCCTCGACGGCGGCGTGCGCCGTGGCGGCGACGTGGCGAAGGCACTCGCCCTCGGCGCCCGTGCCGTCCTGATCGGCCGCGCGAGCCTGTGGGGCCTCGCGGCGAACGGTCAGGCCGGTGTCGAGAACGTGCTGGACATCCTGCGCGGCGGGCTCGACTCGGCCGTACTGGGTCTCGGGCACTCCTCCGTCCACGAACTGGGGCCCGAGGACCTGGTGATACCTCCGGGCTTCCCGCTGACCCTGGGCGGCGCGGACCTACCGGCCACTCCTGTGGCGGGCCCGGCCGGCACCGGGTCCCCGGTCGCCTGAGCATGTCCGTCCCCGGACGCCCGAGCAGGTCCCCGGAGGCCGCACCACGGGTCCTGGCCGTCGCCGCCTGGCCGGCCGTCCCGTCCGGCGCGCTCGTCCTGGTTCCGGTCGGGTCCACCGAGCAGCACGGCCCGCACCTGCCCCTCGACACCGACACCGTCATCGCCCACGCCGTGGCGCGGCGGACGGCCGACGCCCTCGCCACGCGGCCGTACGGGCCACCGCTGGTGGCACCGCCGCTCCCGTACGGTGCCAGCGGCGAGCACGCGGACTTCCCGGGGACCGTCTCGATCGGGCACGAGGCACTGCGCGCGGTGATCGTGGAACTTGTGCGCTCGCTGGCCCGCTGGGCGGACCGCGTCGTGTTCGTCAACGGCCACGGCGGCAACACGGCCACCCTCGACACGGCCCTCGGACTGCTGCGCGCCGAGGGCCACGACGCCGTCTGGACCGGCTGTGAGGTACCGGGCGGGGACGCGCACGCCGGCCGCGCCGAGACCTCCGTGCTGCTGCATCTGGCCCCGGAGCGGGTGCGACTCGACGCCGCCGTCGCCGGTGACCCCCGGCCACTGGCCGCGCTGCTGCCGGAGCTGAGGGTCCGGGGCGTCCGCGCCGTCTCGCCCTCCGGGGTCCTCGGTGATCCCGCCGGGGCCTCGGCCGCGGAGGGCCGCCGGGCGTCGGACGCGATGGTGGCCGCGACGGTTCGCCGTGTCACCGCGTGGACCTGCGACACCAGGGGCCGCCTCACGGACCCCGGCCGCCCCGAAGCCGTACGCCGATGACGCTTCCGTCTGCTCCCGGGCAGCACCCGGTCGGCCGAGCAGGGCAGCGCGACGGCTGCGGCAGGCGTCGTCACTTTGGCCGACATCGTTCTTGCGCACCAGTGTGACGGCACTGCGCGCGACCCGCTCCGGCACGGCGTCGCCCGGCGTCCCGACGACCTCGTCCACGGGGCCGGAGTGTGGATCCCGGGCCCCGAACAGCCGCGCCGGCACCGTGCCGTGGCCCTGTGCCACGCATGGCGACGGCTCAGTCCCGGTCAGCGGAAAGCGTGCAGCGGGTGCCGGTCCCGGGCCCCGACACTGTGGCCATCCCGCCGCCGGCGACGCGCGGCACTCGCGATGGATCAGTCACCAGGAGGTGTACGGCGTGACGCATGAAGTGGTCGGTCGTGTCGAGGAGCTGGGTGCCGAACTGTCCGCACTCGCCGACGAGAACGAGTCACTCGGCAAGCTGAGCGACCGGACCGTCGAACTGCTCCGCTCCACGGGGGTCGTACGGTTGCTCCAACCCAAGGAGTTCGGCGGATTCGGCGCCCATCCACGGGACTTCGCCGAAGCGGTGATGGCCGTGGCGCGGCAGGACGGGGCCGCCGGGTGGGTGTGCGGCGTCGTCGGGGTCCACCCGTGGGAGCTGGCCCAGATGGACCCCCGGCTCGCCCACGAGGTGTGGGACGACGACCCGGACACCTGGATCGCCTCGCCCTACATGCCCAACGGCATCGCCGAACCGGTGGACGGCGGCTATGTGCTGAGCGGACGCTGGCCGTTCTCCTCGGGCAGCGACCACTGCGGCTGGGACTTCCTCGGCGCGCTCCTGGGGGACGGCAGGGGCAAGCCCGCCGGGCCCATCACGGTGCTGCACGTGGTGCTGCCCCGCTCGGACTACGAGATCGTCGACGGCACCTGGGACGTCATCGGACTGTCGGGCACCGGCAGCAAGGACGTCGTCGTGGACAAGGCGTTCATTCCCGGACACCGCGTCATCAGGCAGGAGGCGGTGCAGGACGGAGCGGCCGCGGAGGCGGTCGGGCTGACCGACACCCTGTACAAGCTGCCCTTCAGCTCGATGTTCCCGCTCGGGATCACCGCGGCGGTCATCGGCATCTGCGAGGGCGCGCTCGCGGTCCACCTGGCCCAGCAGCGCGACCGGGTGGCCGTCACCGGCGTCCAGGTGCGCGACGACCCGTACGTCCTCTACGCCGCCGGGGAGGCCGCGGCGGAGATCGCCGCCTCCCGCGTGCAACTCATCGACGGGATCAGCCGGTTGTACGACCAGGTGGAGGCAGGCCGGCCGATCACCCTCGAGGACCGGGCGAACGTACGGCGCAATCAGGTCCGTTGTGCCTGGCGGGCCGTCTCCGCCCTGGACGAGATCTTCGCGCGGTCCGGCGGGAACGCGATCCGGCGGGGCAACCCGATCCAGCGGTTCTGGCGGGACGCGCACGTCGGGCTTCAGCACATGATCCATGTGCCCGGCGCCGCGTACCACGCGAACGCCCTGGCCCAGATGGGACTTGAGCTGCCCGAGTCGATGCGCATCCTGATATGAGCGACGGGGCGGCCCACTTCCGGACGGCGGCCCACTCCCGGACGGCGGACCCGACCGCGACGGCGGACCCGACCGCCACCGCAGCCGCCACCGCGGACGTAGACGTAGACGCAGCCGCCACCGCAGCCGCGGTCGACGGGCGGTGGTTCCGTGACGTCCTGGGCAACTTCCCCACGAGCGTGGTCGCGATCACCACCACGGACGTGGGCGCCCGGCCGCACGGGATGATCGTCGGCACCTTCACCTCCGTGTCCCTGGACCCGCCCCTGGTGTCCTTCCTGGCGGACCGGTCCTCCACGACCCTGCGGACGATCAGGACCGCGGGCCGCTTCTGCGCCAACGCGCTCGCGGGCGACCAGGAACGGCTGTCCCGGAAGCTGGCCTCCGGTCCGGCGCTGGAACGGTTCGCGGACGTGACCTGGCGGGCGTCACCGCTGGGAGATCCCGTGCTGGACGGGGTCGTCGCATGGGTCGACTGCACCGTGGAGCAAGCCGTCGAGATCGGTGATCACCTGCTGGTTGTCGGGCGGGTCCGCGACCTGCGCGTCGAGTCGATGAAGACCCCGCTGCTGTTCTTCCGGGGCGGATACGGCGACTACCTGTCGAGCGAGGCACTGCTGCTCGACAGGCTCGTCGGCTGGGACGAGACAGGCCGGTAGACACAAGGAGCCGCAGATGAAGAAAGACCTCTACATAAGACTCGAACGCGTGTCGGTGTGGTGCGGGGTCGTCCTGATGGTGGGCTTCCTCGCCGCCTTCACCATCGGCCACATCACTCCGCCGATGAGTCCGACGGAGAGCCCCGACGATATCGTCACGTTCCTCGAGGACCACCGCACGGGGATCCTCACCTGTGTCGCGCTGATGGTGCTGCTCGTCCCGTTCGAGTACCCCTACGTCGTCGTGACGAGCCTCCAGCTCCGCCGGGTCGAAGGGGGCTGGGGCCTGCTCTCCATGATCCAGCTCACCACGGGCGTGGTCGCACCGCTGGGGTTCTTCTTCCCGCTCGCGATCCTCGCCGCCGCGGCCTACCGGCCGGGAATCCACACCGCAGACGTCCTGTCCGCGATGACCGACACCTTCTGGCTCATGTTCGTGGGCAACGCCTGCATCTTCGTGCTCCAGGTCTGGTCGATCGGCTACGCGTCGTTCATCGACGACCGTGCGGAACCGATCTTCCCGCGCTGGTACGGCTGGCTCAGCATGGTGCTGGGGGTGCTCCTCGTCCCGGGCGCCTTCGTCTTCCTCAACCGGACCGGACCGCTGGCCTGGAACGGACTTCTCGCCTACGCGCTTCCCTCGGCCGCGTACTTGGTCTGGAAGATCGCGACGCCGTGGGTCCTGCTCCGGGCGGTGAGGTCCGAGGAGAAGGAGATCGCCGAGACGGCCGAGGCCCGACCGGTGACCGTGTAGGACAGGGACCGTGAAGGACAGGGACCGCGTAGGGCTGGGGCCCGGTAGGACGTAGGACAGGAACCCGGCAGGACAGGCGGAACCTCTGTGGCCGTGGCCCCCCCGAGCCACCGCGGGCACCGGCCCCAAGGGGTTGGCGGCCGGGAGGGTAAAAAAAAAAGACGCATACCACCACC